>NZ_BPRD01000507.1 GCF_022179745.1 Methylorubrum podarium | reverse complement strand
CGGGCGGCTGCCCGAGGGCGAGGCCCTGCGCTGGGAGATCGCGGTTCCCGAGAGCCTCGCCTTTCCCGGCGACGAGGGCGACCTCACCGAGATCCTCGGCAACCTGCTCGACAACGCCCGCAAATGGGCCCACCGCCGCATCCGCGTCTCGGGGCGCGCGGAGGGCGGGGAAGGCTGTGTGGTGCTGGAGGACGACGGCCCGGGCATGAGCGAGGCGGCGATCGCCGGCATCGCCCGCGGCCGGCGCTGGGACGAGACCCGGCCCGGCACCGGCTTCGGCATCGCCATCGCCCGCGACCTCGCGGAAGGGGTCGGCGCGCGGATGCGCCTCGGCCGCTCCGAACTCGGCGGCCTGCGGGTGGAGGTGCGCTGGCCCGTCCCGGCCGCCTGACGGCGGCCCGCGCGAAAAGCCTCAGGCCGCCGCCTGCCCGAGGGCGCCGAGCAGGTCGGAGCGGCAATAGGGCTTCGGCAGGAAGCCCGCATCGGGCAGCGCGTCGGGGTTGGGCCGAAGCCGGCCCGAGGTGACGACGAGGCGGATATGCGGCCAGCGCGCCCGCACCCGGGCCGCCAGCGTCAGCCCGTCCATCGAGCCCGGCATGTCGATGTCGGTGAACAGCGCGTCGAAGGCCTGCGCCCGCCCCTCCAGGAGCTGCAGCGCCGTGTCGGCGTCCGGCGCCTCGGCCACCGGCAGGCCGGCATCCTCCAGCATGTCCACGGCGACCATGCGCACGAAGCACTCGTCCTCGACGACGAGGATGCGGGGCGCGGGGGACGGACGGGTCGGCTCGGGGAGGGAGGTCATCGGTGAGCGGAGCGGGCTGGCGTGGGTCGAAGGGAAACGGTCTTCCTCAAAGAGCCCGCGCGGCGATTGGTTTCAGCGGAGCCGCAGAAGATTTCATGAAACATTTGCAATAAATCGCGGCAGGACCAGCACGCCGGCCGCTCGGCGGACTGCGTATTGCCACCCCCCTGCCTTTGCATTACGGAGCCCGAAACCGGGTGCTCGAGGCCCGCCGTGACGCCTTCATGACGACGCCCCTGGCCCTTCCCGTCGGCGCCCGCGACCGGCACCCGCCCCGCTCCTCCGCGTCCCCGCCGCAGCGTTCCGCCACGACGCCGATGGGCTCGGGCCGGGGAGCCGAGCTGCCTCCGGTATCGGCGGGGCAGGAAACCGTCCTGGAGAACCGTCTTGGCGGCTAAATCCCCGGCGTCATCCCAGACGTCCGAGTCACCGGCGTCCGAGTCCCCGACGTCCGAGTCCCCGACGTCCGAATCCGCGAGCCCGCCCGCCGGCGCTCCCGCACTCGCGAAGGTCGCCACCGGCATCGACGGCTTCGATGCCATCACCTTCGGCGGCCTGCCGAAGGGACGGCCCTCGCTGATCTGCGGCGCGGCCGGCTGCGGCAAGACGCTGTTCGCCACCACCTTCCTCGTCAACGGCGCGACCCGCTTCGGCGAGCCCGGCGTGTTCATGAGCTTCGAGGAACGCGCGGAGGATCTCGTCGCCAACGTCGCCTCCCTCGGCTACGACCTCGACGGGCTGGTGGCCCAGGGCAAGCTCGCCATCGACCACGTGCGGGTGGAGCGCAGCGAGATCGAGGAGACCGGCGAGTACGACCTCGAAGGGCTGTTCATCCGCCTCGGCTTCGCGGTGGATTCGATCGGCGCCAAGCGGGTCGTGCTCGACACGATCGAGACCCTGTTCGCCGGCTTCTCCGACGAGACGGTGCTGCGCGCGGAGCTCCGCCGCCTGTTCGGCTGGATCAAGGACCGCGGCCTGACCGCGATCATCACCGGCGAGCGCGGCGACGGCCAGCTCACCCGCCAGGGGATGGAGGAATACGTCTCCGACTGCGTGGTGCTGCTCGACAACCGCGTCGAGGACCAGGTCACCACCCGGCGCCTGCGCGTGGTGAAGTACCGCGGCTCGGCCCACGGCACCAACGAGTACCCGTTCCTGATCGATGCCGAGGGCATCAGCGTCCTGCCGGTCACCTCGGCGGACCTCGACTACAGGATCGCCGAGGGCGTGATCTCCACCGGCATCGCCGGCCTCGACGCGATGCTCGAACCCGGCGGCTTCCACCGCGGCACCAGCATCCTGATCTCGGGCGAGGCCGGCACCGGCAAGACCATGATCTCGTCGAGCATGATCGACGCGGCCTGCACCCGGGGCGAGCGCTGCATGGCCTTCGTGTTCGAGGAGAGCGGCCAGCAGATCGCCCGCAACGCCCGCTCCATCGGCCTCGACCTCGCCCGCCACGTCGCGGCGGGCCTGCTGCGGTTCGAGGCGGCGCGCCCGAGCCTCTACGGGCTGGAGATGCATCTGGCGCGCATGCACCGCGACATCGACCGGTTTCAGCCCAGCCTGGTGGTGATCGACCCCCTCTCCGCCCTGCGGGGACCGGCCGTCGAGCTGCAGGCGACGATGCTGCGCATGATCGACATGCTGAAGAGCCGCGGCATCACCGCCGTCTTCACCAGCCTGCGGGAGGACGGCGAGATCGACCACGAGGCCGCCATCGGCGTCTCCTCGCTGATGGATGCCTGGATCAAGCTCCTCAACGTCGAGACCAACGGCGAGCGCTCGCGCACGCTCTACGTCATCAAGGCCCGCGGCATGCGGCACTCGAACCAGGTGCGCGAGTTCACCCTCTCGAGCGAGGGCATCGCGCTCATCGATGCCTATATCGGCCCGGCGGGCGTGCTGACCGGCACCGCCCGGATGGTGCAGGAGGCGGAGGAAGCCGCCGCCGCCCTGCGCCGCGAGCAGGAGAACCGGCGCCGCCAGCGCGAGGCCCTGCGGCGGCGCCAGTCGCTGGAGCGCCAGATCGACGAGCTGCGCGCCACCCTGGAAGCCGTGGAAGAGGAAGAGGCCGTGCTTCTGAACGAGGACGCGATGCGCGAGGCGGCGCTGACGAGCGAGCGGCACGACCGCGCCGCCCGCCGGGGAGGCACGCAATGACCGGGTCCGGGCCGAGGGGCGAGGACGGCGAGGCCGCCGACGGCGCGATCGACGACGGCCGCTACCGCCTGCGCCTCTACGTGGCCGGGCAGACCGCCAAGTCGCTCGCCGCCATGGCCAACCTCAGGCGCTTCTGCGAGGAGCACCTCGCCGGCCATTACGACATCGAGGTCATCGACCTGATGAAGAACCCGCAGCTCGCGGCCGGCGACCAGATCCTGGCGATCCCGACCCTGGTGCGCCGCCTGCCCGCGCCGCTCAAGCGCATCATCGGCGATCTGTCCAACACCGAGAAGGTGCTAGTCGGCCTTGATATCCGGCCCAAGGATCTCGGATCGGCGGATCTTGGATCGCCGGATCTCGTGTCGAAGGCGGACGGGCTTTGAGCGGCGGGGAGGTCAGGGACGGCGGCGTGGCCGGGCGCACCCGTCTGCGCCTCTACGTCGCCGGCACCTCGCCGCGCTCGACCCGCAGCATCGAGAGCGTGCGCCGCCTGTGCGAGCGCTGGCTCAAGGGCGCGTGCGACCTCGAAGTGGTCGACATCTACCAGCAATCGGCCCTCGCGGGCGCCGACGGCGTGGTCGCGGCGCCGACCCTGGTGCGGCTCTCCCCCCTCCCCGCCCGGCGCATCGCCGGCGACCTGAGCGACGAGCGGCGCGTCCTCGACGGGCTGGAGCTCGACGAGGTCGCGGGGGCGGACCGGCGCGAGACCGTGGGCGGGGGCGCCGATGAGCGCTGAGCCGGCTGCCGCGGTGCTGGCCGAGGCGCAGGCGCGCATCCGCGAATTGGAGTCGCGCCTGGAGGAGGTCGAGGACACCCTCGCGGCGATCCGGCGGGGCGATTTCGACGCCATCGTGGTCGAGGGGCCGGCCGGCGAGCGGCTGGTCTACACCCTGGAGAACGCCGACCGGCCCTACCGGGTGCTGATCGAGCAGATCCAGGAGGGCGCCTTCACCCTCGGGCCCGACGGGACGCTGCTCTACTGCAACCGCCGCCTCGCCGAGACCCTGGGCACCCCGCAGGAGCGCCTGATCGGCCAGCCCTTCGCGCGCTTCGCCGCCCGGGGCCAAGTGGCCGCCCTCGCCACCCTGGTCGCCCAGGCGGCGCGGATGCCGGCCCGCGGCGAGATCGCCCTGTGCGACGAGGGAGGGAACGAGCGTCCGGCCTACCTCTCGCTGAGCCGCCTCGACGGCGACGGCGACACCCTCCTGCTCTGCGGCGTGCTGACCGACCTGACGGCGGAGCGGCTGCGGCTGCACGAACTCGCCGAGGCCAACGAGCGCCTGCGCGCCGAGGTCGCCGAGCGCGAGCGGATCGAGGAAGCCCTGCGCCAGAGCCAGAAGATGGAGGCGGTGGGCCAGCTCACCGGGGGCGTCGCCCACGACTTCAACAACCTGCTCACCGTCATCAAGTCGTCGACCGACCTGCTCAAGCGCCCCGACCTCGCGGAGGAGCGCCGCCGCCGCTACGTCGACGCCATCTCCGACACGGTGGGGCGGGCGGCCAAGCTGACGGGCCAGCTCCTCGCCTTCGCCCGGCGCCAGGCGCTCAAGCCCGAGGTGTTCGATGCCGGCCGCGGCGTCGCGGCGGTGGCCGACATGGTCGGCACCCTGACCGGCGCGCGCATCCAGGTGAAGACCCTGATCGAACCCTGCTTCGACGCCGCGGGCGAGCCCTTCGCCTGCCTCGTCGAGGCCGATCCGAGCCAGTTCGACACGGCGCTCGTCAACATGGTCGTCAACGCCCGCGACGCCATGGACGGCGAGGGCACGCTCACCATCCGCGTCGGCCATGCCGGGCAGATCCCGGCCCTGCGCACCCACCCGGCGGTGCCCGGCGACTTCGTGGCGGTGTCGATCTCCGACACCGGCTCCGGCATCGCGCCGGCCGACCTGTCGCGGATCTTCGAGCCGTTCTTCACGACCAAGGGCGTCGGCCAGGGGACCGGGCTCGGGCTCAGCCAGGTCTTCGGCTTCGCCAAGCAGTCGGGCGGCGACATCGCGGTGGAGAGCGTGCCGGGACAGGGCACGACCTTCACCCTGTTCCTGCCCCGCGCCAAGGTCGCCCCGACGCTCGCCGAGGCCGTCGACGAGCCCGAGCCCCTGGCCCCCGGCCACGGCACGTGCGTGCTGCTGGTGGAGGACAACCGCGAGGTCGGCGCCTTCGCGACGCAGGCGCTCGCCGAACTCGGCTACGGCACCGTCTGGGCGATGGATGCGGAGCAGGCGCTCGCCGAACTCGACCGGACGCCGGACCGGTTCGACGTCGTGTTCACCGACGTGGTGATGCCGGGCATGAACGGGGTCGAACTCGCCCGCGCGATCCTGGGCGAGAGACCGGGCATGCCGATCGTGCTCTCCTCCGGCTACAGCCACGTGCTCGCCGAGGACGGACGCCACGGCTTCCCGCTGCTGCACAAGCCCTACTCGGTGGAGGATCTCTCGCGCATCCTGCGCCGGGCGATCCAGCGGCGCGGCATCCGCTCCAAGTGATACCATTTCCGGTTGATCGCTTCGGGTTTGTCCCCTCCCCGTCATCGCGAGCGTCAGCGAAGCGATCCAGGGCGCGACCTCTCCGGACAGGGCGCGCCCTGGATTGCCACGGCTTCGCCTCGCAATGACGAAGGAAAGACCGGATCGATCAGCCTTAGATTTTATATTTTTTCCTTTTCCCGCATGCGTTTGCGTTGCGGACAAGAAAAAAGGCTCGGATCGCTCCGAGCCTTGAAGGGAAAAGGCCATTGGGGGCTGAACTGGCCTTCGTAACCAGACAATGCGCCGGAGGCGGATCGGTTCCGCAAAAAAGTTTCGCGAAATCTCGTGCCGGTTTCAGCGCGGTGCCGCGGCCCGGCGCAGGCGGTCGTTGATCGCCTCGCCCAGGCCCTCCTCCGGCACCGGGACGACGGCGATGGTCGGCGCGCCGGAGGCGTCGAGCCGGCGCAGCGCCCCGAACAGCCGGGCAGCGGCCTCCGCCGGATCGCCGCGCTCGCTCAAGGATTCGACCGCCGCCGCCCGCTCCAGCCCGGCGGGACGAGAGGCGCCGAACAGCAGGACCGCCTCCCCCGGCTCGATGCCGGTCGCGTCGAGCCGCACCCCGGCCCGCGGCGCGTAGTGCGAGGCGAGCAGGCCCGGCCCCACGGGCCGCGACCCGGGATCGCCCGCCGCCTCCGGATCGAGGCCGAGCAGGGCGGCCAGCGCCGCCCGCGTCACCCCGCCGGGGCGCAGCAGCCGCGGCGGCCCGCCGAGGCAGGCGACCACGGACGACTCGACCCCGACCGGGCACTCGCCGCCGTCGAGCACGGCGGCGATGCGCCCGTCGAGATCGGTCAGCACGTGGTCGGCGCTGGTGGGACTGACCCGCCCCGACCGGTTGGCGGAGGGCGCCGCCACCGGCCGCCCGACCCGCTCCAGCAGCGCGCGGGCGGTGGCGTGGGCCGGCACGCGCAACGCCACGGAGTCGAGCCCGGCGCGGGCGAGATCGCAGACGGAACCGGTGGGGGCCGCCGGTACCACCAGGGTCAGCGGCCCCGGCCAGAATGTTTTCGCCAGCCGGAGGGCGGCTTCGTCGAACACGCCCTCGGCAAGCGCGGTCTCGATCGTCGCGACATGGGCGATCAGCGGGTTGAAGCGCGGGCGGCCCTTGGCCGCGTAGATCGCGGCCACCGCCTCCGGGTCGGTGGCGTCGGCCCCGAGCCCGTAGACCGTCTCCGTCGGCAGGGCGACGAGGCGGCCCGCCCCGATCAGCGCGGCCGCCCGCGCGAGGCCGTCCGCGTCGGCGGCCAGGCGCAGCGTGGGAATGGTTGACGGTGGGGCGTCCATGTCGGAGTGGATGCGAGGAAGAGCGGCCGGCCGTAAACCCTGCGACCGCAAGCCGTCAAACGGGATCGCTGCCTTCGCGGGCCGCGGGAGGAACGTGAGAAGACCATGAGCTATCGCGCGCCCGTCGAGGAGATGGCCTTCACCCTCCGCCACGTCGCGGGGCTCGACGCCGTGCTGGCG
>NZ_BPRD01000506.1 GCF_022179745.1 Methylorubrum podarium | reverse complement strand
GCGTCGGCCTCGCGCCGCGACTTCGCCCGCGGCTACTTTCTCGACGAGGCGACGATCCGGCGCGACCTCGCCGCCTGCGGCCCCGAGGCGGCCGCGCCGTCGCCCCGTCTCTCGCCCCTGCGGGAGGCGGCGCTCGCCGGCCTGCCGCCGGCCCGCATCCACACCGCGGAGTACGACCCCGTCCGCGACGAGGGCGCGGCCTATGCCGAGCGGCTGGAGAGGGCCGGCATCGAGGCCGCGCACAGGTGCCACGCCGGCATGATCCACTTCTTCTACGGCCTCGGGCGGCTGGTGCCGCGCGGCCGGCCGATCCTGTCGGCAATCGCCTGCGACTTCGCCGAGTGCCTCGCGGGACACCCCCAGCAACCTGTCCTGAAGGAGAGCCCCCATGTCCCTGCGTGAGACCGTCTTCGCCGAGATCGCCGCCATCGCCGCCGAGCAGGAGAAGGCGATGCCGCCGATCACCGACGACCTCGTGATGCTCGACACCGAGTTCGACTCGCTCTGCTTCGCCCTGCTAGTGGCGCGGATGGAGGATCTCACCGGCGCCGACCCGTTCGGCGAGATGGACGCCTCCGACCTGCCGGTGACGGTGGGCGACCTCGTCGCCCTCTACGAGCGCGCCGCGAACCGGCAGGCGGCCTGACCCCGATGATCCTGCGCGAGAGACTTCTGGCGGCGGGCGGACTCGAGGGCCTGTTCCTGTCCGACCACCGCAGCCGACACGATCTCGCCGGGATCGTCTCCGGCGAGCGCGACGCCACCGCGACGGCAGCGCTCGCCGGCCGCCGGGTGCTGCTCGCCGTCGGCGGGCAGATGGCGGCCGCGCGCGCCATGATCGCGCTGGACGGCCTCGCCGCCCGGCTCGCCCTCGTCCCGCCGAAGCTCGCGCCGGAGCACATCGCCCGGATCGCGACGGATGCCGAGGCCGAGATCTGCGTCGCCGACGCCGAGGGGCTGGCCCCCGAGGCGCTGCCGGGCCTGCCCCGCATCGACGCCGCCGACGTCTTTTTCCGCGCGGGCTCCGGGACGAAGCGGGAGACCGAGTGGGCGCTGGCCACCTCCGGCACCACCGGCGCGCCGAAGCTCGTCGCCCACACCCTCGACGGGCTGGCCGGCGGCATCAACACCGCCGCGGCCCCGGAGCCCGGCACGGTGTGGAGCACCTTCTACGACATCCGCCGCTACGGCGGTCTGCAGGTCTTCCTGCGGGCGATGCTCGGACCGTCCTCGCTCGTGCTCTCCGACGCGGGCGAGCCGGTGCGCGACTATCTCGTCCGCGTCGGGGCCGAGAACGTCACCCACATCCTCGGCACGCCCTCGCACTGGCGCCTGGCCCTGATGAGCGCGGCGCTCGACCGGCTGAGCCCCCGCTACGTGCGGCTCTCGGGCGAGATCGCCGACCAGACCATCCTCGACGCCCTGCGCGCCGCCTTCCCGCAGGCGCGCATCGCCCACGCCTACGCCTCGACCGAGGGCGGCGTCGGCTTCACCGTCGAGGACGGGCAGGAGGGCTTTCCCGCCTCCCTGATCGGGACGCGCGCCGGGATCGAGATCGCCGTGCGCGAGGACAGCCTGTTCGTGCGCTCGCGCCGCACCGGCCGACGCTATCTGGGGGCCACGCCCGAGGCGCTGATCGCCGAGGACGGCTTCGTCGACACCGGCGACCTCGTGGAGCGCCGCGGCGCGCGCTACCACTTCCTCGGCCGGCGCAGCGGCGTGATCAATGTCGGCGGCGCCAAGGTGCAGCCGGAAGAGGTCGAGACGGTCATCAACGTGTTTCCGGCCGTGTCGATGTCCCGCGTGCGGGCGCGCCCGAACCCGATCCTCGGCGCGGTGGTCGAGGCGGAGGTCGTCCTGCGCGCCGATGCCGACGCGGACCGCCCCGCGCTCAAGAAGGCGATCATCGCCCATTGCCGCCCGCGGCTGGCCGGCCACAAGGTGCCGGCAAGCGTGACGTTCGTGGACGCGCTGCCGATCACCTCGGGCGGCAAGCTGGTGCGGAGGGGCGCGTGAACGACGATCTCAAGACCGGGCGCCTCGTCGTCGTCACGGGGGCGAGCCGCGGGCTCGGCCTCGCCATGGCCGAAACGCTCGCCGCCGACGGATTCCGCGTGGTGGCGCTGGCGCGACGCCCGAGCGAGGCCCTGGAGGCGGCGCAGGAGACCGCCGGCCCCGGCCGGATCGCCTTCATGGCCGCCGATCTCGGCGCGATCGACGCGCTCCAGCCGCTCGCCCAGAGGATCCGGGCAGAGCACGGACCGGTCTACGGCCTCGTCAACAACGCCGCGCTCGGCACGCCGGGCCTGCTCACGACGATGCCGGCGGCGAAGATCGCCGAACTCGTCCACCTCAACACACTGGCGCCGATGGTGCTGACCAAGTACCTCGCCCGCGGGATGATGAGCGCGGGGGCGGGCCGGATCGTCAACGTCAGCTCGATCATCGCGTTCACCGGCTACAACGCGCTCTCGGTCTACGCCGCCACCAAGGCGTCGATGATCGGCTTCACCAAGTCGCTGGCCCGCGAGGTCGGGCGGCTCGGGGTCACGGTGAACGCGGTGGCGCCGGGCTTCATCGAGACGGCGATGACCGGCGAGATGGACGAGGCCGAGCGCGGGCGGGTGGCCAACCGCAGCGCCCTCAAGCGGCTGGCCGAGCCGCAGGACGTGGCCGACGCCGTCGCCTATCTGATGTCGGACCGGGCCCGGAACGTCACCGGCACGGTGCTGACCATCGACGCCGGCAGCACCGCCTGATTCCGTTTTCGATCGATTCTGCCGGTGCCGCCCCCGTCATCGCGAGGCTCAGCGAAAGCGATCCAGGGCGGCCCCTTCCGGAGAGGTCGCGCTCTGGATCGCTTCGCTGACGCGCGCGATGACGGGG
>NZ_BPRD01000505.1 GCF_022179745.1 Methylorubrum podarium | reverse complement strand
CCTGCGCGGGGCGGAGGCACGCTGGAGATCCGCGCGCTGCGGCCAGACGACCGCGCCGGACTACTGGCAGCCGTCGATCATACCAGCGCGCAGTCGCTCTACCTCCGCTTCTTCGGAGCGAGGCGCCGTTTCACCGACAGGGAGATCACGTTCTTTCTCAACGTCGATTTCACAAGCCACGTAGCCCTGGTAGCGACCGCGGAGCATGAGGGCGAGCGCGTTATCGTAGGCGGCGCTCGCTATATCGTGACGCGGCCCGCCCAAGCCGAGGTGGCTATCACTGTCATCGACGCGTGCCAGGGTCAGGGCATCGGCGGCATCTTGATGCGCCATCTCGTCGGCATCGCCCGTGAAAGGGGATTGACGGAACTCGCGGCGGAGGTCCTGTCCGAAAACACGCGCATGCTGAAGATCTTCTCGCGCTGCGGGTTGCCATTGAAAAGGAAACGTGAGGCTGGGGCAATTCACGTGGTTCTTCAGCTGAATGCATGATCGGAGCTTCGCGATCGCATCCTCATGTATCTAGAGTTGGCAGTCGGCTTATGAACGCTGGGTCCGCACGGCACGGGGCGGCTGGTGCTGCGCCCGATGCCGACGTCCCATGCGGACATGCGCAGCAAGCTCCGGACACACGATCTGCCTGGACGGCGGCGTCCGCGTCAGTCGATGCGAGCAAGTCGGCAAGTGGATCCGATATCAACGAGACGCCTGCGAACGCGAAGCCTGAACCGGATCGGCCTTTGACGAGTGTCGGCAAGTTTGCGCCGTGCTCGACACTCCGGCCTTCCACCATCTCGACGCGCTTCGCCCGACCACGCAGAGTCCGGAAAGCCCAGCTGTGGGCTTCCGGAATCGCTCATCAGTAGGGACGGCAGCCGCCAGCATAGCTATCGTAGTAGGCGTTCGGTCCACATCCTCCATAACTCGAGCCGTAGTAGCCAGCGGCCGCTGCGGCGCCGATACCAGCCGCCGCGAGCCAGTAACCGGGACGGTACCCGTAGCCGTAGCGGCCGACTCCCGCGTAACCGTAGCGGCCCACTCGTCCGTACCCGCCGCGATAGCCGGCCATGCCGCCGCGATAGCCGCCTGCCCGAACGCCGTGGAATCCGCCGCCTCGAAATCCTCCGGCATGGAAGCCACCACCGCCACGGAACCCGCCGCCACCGCCCCGGAAGCCGCGCGCATCGGCCGCCACGCTGGTCACAATCAGAGCCGCGAAGGCCGCGGACGAGATCAGGAGAGCTTTCATGACATTTTCTCCATCGCCCTGTTGAAGAACGAACTATCGATGTGGAACGGAGGGGATGCCGAAGGCACCGTCATCCTCAAGGTCCGCTCGTCTTCATCATCAAGGTCGCTCAGCTCTAGGCCGAAGCTGACAGCCTCACTTGATCCAAGAGGACGCTGGGCGAGGTTCGTGCGAGACCGCGGTCAAATAGGCGCGTCGCCTCGTGTGAGAGGATATCGGCACCTCACGCCCTCGCTCCACCAGATGCCGAGCCAAAATTTGCGCCATTTCACTGACGCGCCTGGCTCGGCCCCGGCGTGCGTCCTTCGTCTGCGTCAGAGCTTACGAAGGCGGCGTGCCGCATGCATGTGGCTGGTGCTCACGAGCAGCGCCGGTAGGTGACGCCTGTCGGATCCACATCGCTGTAGTAGCGCTTGAGCATTCCATTGGGAGATGTTGCCAGCAGGACCCTGACCTCATTGCTGGCGACGCTGTTGGCACAGTCGAGGAGGAAAATCTGACGGTCCTTGGCCGGCCGCGCCGACTTGATCTGATAGGACGCCATCGGAGTTCTCAGGCGTTTGCCCGAAATCACGAAGGCGGGCGCGAAGATATCGACAGGCTTCTTGAACGCCGATCCTTTCCCGCCGGACGAGAAGACGTCTGCGCAGTCACGGCCATCCAAAACCCAGGAGCCCTGGTATCCCGATAGGCTAGCATCGACCGCTTTTGCGGCCAGCCCTCCGGTCCAACCGGCGAGGCCGATCATGGTAGCCCCCGCGAAACGCGCAATTCCCATTGCGAACCCCTCCGGCACCGGGATGCGCCTGATCAACTGACTCAAGCGCGTTCTGCTTGCGAGAGCCTAACGGCAACCAGCTCCGAAATTGACGTCCGGAGATAAACCGGGACCCAGTGTAGCGGCGGTTGAGACGCTCACGACCCATCGCCGCTCAACATCTACACCTCCGCAAAAACAAAGCAATAACCCTGTGGCAAGTGATTATGGTTCGGACAGATTTTCGGCTCCGGATGGCTTACCCCTTCAAAATCACGACAAACAAATCGCCGATCTTTGCGACTTGTGACCTTGACCGCTGTTTGCTCCCGTTCATAACTAGAGTCGATTCTGGGCTGATACCATGACGGCGGCAGATCTCAGCGACCGGCCTGCTGCTCATTCAGAATGCCGATGATGGGCTCTTCGCTGAACCGGCTCGTCTCCTGATCGACGGTTCCTTGCTTCAGAATGAGGGCAATCCAGAGGACAAGGTCAGTCCCTCCTGTGCACCCGCTCCGCCTGCGGCCATCACAAGGATGTCGGCAAGGGCGCAAACGAATCGCCGCATCGTCCGTTCCTCCCCCCGGTTGGATAGGGTTCCTCCTGGGGTCCGTCGCTGATTCCCATGAGTCGGTTCGCCTGTCGCCATGTGCTCGGCGCCATGCCCGACCAACGTCGGAAGGCATGCGTGAAGGCGGCGGGCTCGGAGAAGTTCAAGGCGGTCGAGATCTGCGTCAGGCTCATGCTCGTGTCGGCGAGCAGCTGCTTGGCCACCCGGAACAGTGCCTCGTTGGAAAGCTGCCGGAAGGTTGTGCCCTCGGCCTGCAGGTGTCGGCTCAAGGTGCGGCGGTGCACCAGCCGCAAGCGCGCCACGCGCTCCGCCTTGCAGCGTTGCCGGGTCACCTGGATCCGGAGGTATCGACGAAGCTCATCCGTCAAGTTGGATGATTGTTTGGCCTCGAGCTGGTGAATGCGGCCCTCGGCCAACCGGCGGATAACCGGGTCTGCGCCGTCGATGTGCTTGTCGAGAAGTTCGGCCAAGAACACCAAGGCGGCCATTTCCTGATCGAACCGGACAGGTGCGCGGAAGAAACGGTCATAAGGAAGGGCCTCGCGTGGCTTGGAGCGCGGCAGGAGCACCTCCTCCGGAGCCCAGTCAAAGCCGCAGAGCGCCCGAATGACGTTGGTCATCGTCGCGAGTGCCCTCTCCGAATGGATGGCAGCGCTCTCGGCTTCCGGTCCATAGGGGGCGTAGGTGAGGACGGTAACCCCATTGTTGGTCCCAAGCCCGACCACTGCGCCCCAATTCTGCGTACCGGAGTGCGTTTCGAGAACCTGCAGGGCGTCGCCGACGGTGTTCGAGTGACGCATCAGCAGGCCGAGACGCCCCAACGAAGCGAGAGTGGCTCGTTGGCCGACGAGAAGTCCGAGATGAGGACAGTTCGTGCATTCGGCACCGCGTGCGATCAGGCGGCCGAGGTCGGCATAGGAGACGAGCTTGCCGCCGTCCAAGTGTCGGGGATCGAGCCCTAGCTCGGCGAGGAGATCCTCCGGATCGGCACCGAGTTCGGCGAGGATGGCGTAAATCGCCGGCCCGACCCCCGGACGGCCTAAGGCGGTAGGGAACGGCTTCCCGTTCGCGCTGGGAGCACCGGCTTTCACGGTCTGACCGGAGAAGCCAAGCGGTTCCACGATCACGAAAGACGACATGGCCACCTCTGTTGAGACGCCGAGCCGGCGCAGGCGACGCAGCTAAGACAGATTCCGATATCCCGACTTGATCGAAGAGGACAGCGTGCTGCCGCAGAGGCTGCGCCGCAAGTCATGCAATCATGAGGGTAGCTCGCAATATCTAAGCCGAAAACGTGCGCCGCTGATGACGCATCGAACGTCCGTTTCATGATCTAGCCGTTTGAAGTAGCCAGATTTTGGCCAATTGGCCTGAAAGCGATAGGCCCGCCTCTTCATTCAATGCTGAGAGCCCAAAGACATCTAGTATGCGTAGGAGGCAGGCCGATACGCACCAAGTGGATGCCACCCGTCCTGGCGGGATGTCGGCACTCTCGTGACGATGACGGGCGCATTCATGTCGAACGGCAACAGTGCAGCGCTGGCGGAGATGAAGCCCGCCAGCGCCCGTAGGTCGTCCGGCTGCCTCGGGTCGCGCGAGATGAATTCGGTCTCGCGCTGTAGCCTCAGGTTACAAGCCCGTGAGGGAATGCGCCCGCTCGGCGTACAAGCATCATGCCCTTGCGCAGGCGAGGTCGAGTGCGTCGACGGGCGGTAGCGGCGCGTTGTTGCCCATGCCGCAGTAATTGCCGT
>NZ_BPRD01000504.1 GCF_022179745.1 Methylorubrum podarium | reverse complement strand
CCGCCGCCGCCCTGCCGGTGCGCCTGCTCGCGCCCGCGCCGGGCGAGCGTGTCGCCGACCTCTGCGCGGCGCCCGGCGGCAAGACGGCGCAGATCGCGGCCGCGGGCGCGGCGGTGACTGCCGTCGATCGCTCGGCGGCGCGGCTGGAGCGCCTCGGACGCAATCTCGAACGCCTCGGCCTGTCGGCGGAGGTGGTGACGGCCGACGCCCTGGCGCTGCCGGAGGACGCCCCCTTCGACGCGGTGCTGCTCGACGCGCCCTGTTCGGCGACCGGCACGATCCGCCGCCACCCCGACGTCGCCTGGACGAAGAGCGAGGCGGACGTGATCCGCCTCGTGGGCCTCCAGCGCCGGCTCCTCGACAAGGCCGCGCGGCTGACCCGGCCGGGCGGACGCCTCGTCTACTGCACCTGCTCCCTGGAGCCCGAGGAGGGCGGCGGGCAGGTGGCGGATTTCCTCAGGCGAAACCCGGAATTCGAGCGGATGGCGATCACCCCCGACCGATTGGCCGGTCATTCCGAGCTGATCGATGATGCGGGTGATCTTCGCACCCTGCCGAGCCAACTCGCCGGCGGCACCGGCCGGGCGGGCGGCCTCGACGGCTTCTACGCGAGCGTCCTGCGGCGGCGGGGCTGAGCCCGCGCCTGTGATCCTGTGATCCGGGATAAGCGGGCGGCGCGCTTCAGCAGCAATAGGTCCTGAGGCCGGCGCCGACCATGGCGAGCCCGGTCACGAGCGACACGCCGCCGGCCATCTCCATCCGGGCGGTCCAATCGGGGTAGCGCGGCGCTCGGCCGGCCAGGACGAGGCCGCAGGACAAGCTCACGAGGCTGAGCAGCGCAATCATCCATCTTCCCCGTCGAGCGACCATCGCGGCGCCGCTCCAGCCGTCACCACCCGGTCTTCGATGGCGTTAACGCGCGAGCCGCGCCGACGGGCATCCCCGCTGTTCCCGTTCTCCACAGCCGAGCCGAGCGAGCGGAAGGCTAGCTTTTGACAAAAGGCGGTGCAGCTCATGCCCTTTGCATAACCTTTGTTGCGCAACCGCTGTTAACCAATCGTTGAAGTGGGGTAAACAAAGCCTTAGCAAGGTCGTTCGACTTCGTTTAAGTATTTTTTGCACAACGAACCTTCCTCCCGTTTCGGCGGCCCTATGACCCACGTGTCCAGCTTCTGGGTGCGCTCTCCAGTCGTGCTTGCAGGCGCAGCAAGCTTTCTTCTGCTCGGAACCGGGGCGGCGAGCGCCCACGTCAAATGGTTTTGTGCGTTCGACGTCGCCGGCCAGCCGCGCGGCCTCGAACAAGTCCTCTGCGCCGACTTCGAGCTACTGACCGGGCTCGCTCTCGTCTGCCTGATGTTCGGCTGCCTGACCGAGGGGACTTCGCTCGGCACGTCGATCCTCAACGCCCTCGACCGCGTCACCGCGAGCGTGCGGGACAACAGCGTCCTGATCGTGCGGGCGGTGGTCGGCTTCTTCCTCGTCTCGCTGTGGAACCAGGGCGGGATCATCCTGACGCCGGAACTCAAGACCGACCTCGCCTGGATCTCCTGGCTTCAGCTCGCCTTGGCTGGGGGCCTGCTCTGGAAACGCACCCTCCCCTTCACCGCCGCGGGCATCGTGTTCCTGTTCGGCTTCGCCATCTGGAACTACGGCGTCTTCCACCTCGCCGACTATCCGGTGTTCCTGGGCGTCGCCGCCTTCCTGGCGCTGACCGCCTTCGACCGCACCCTGTTCGGCCAGCGCCCGATCGACGTGGTGCGCATCGCCGCCGCGATCACCCTGATGTGGGCCTCCGTCGAGAAGTGGGCCTACCCGCACTGGACCGACCCGCTCATCGCCGCCAAGCCCGGCATGACGATGGGCGCCTCGCCGGAACTCTTCATGCAGGCCGCCGGCGTCATCGAGTTCACCCTGGCCTTCGCCCTGGTCTGGACCCCCCTCGTCCGCCGCGCCTCGGCGATCATCCTGACGGCGGTCTTCATCTCGGCCATCTTCGAGTTCGGCAAGATCGACGCGATCGGCCATTCGGGCATCATCGCGGTCCTGATCGCCATCGCCGCCGACGACGCCCGGGTTCCCGCCACCCGCCGGGACGTGGTTCTCGCCCCGGTCTACTATGCCAGCGCCCTGATGCTGTTCCTCGGCGTCTACTACTTCGCCCACAGCGCCCTCTACGGCGACCGCTACGGGATCGGCGCCGGCCTGAGCGGGCTTCCGGTGATCTGACCCGGTACCGGCTTCACACGCGAACGGCTCGGGGGCGCCTCCTGCACGAGGGGGCGCCCCCGAACCGTTACGAGCCGGGTGGCATCGCCTGAGAAAGATGTCCGCAAGCGTTCCTTCATGGTTCGCTAAGTTTACCGATCTCGAACGCTCATGATCTCGGCGCCTGAGCAGAAAGACCACGCCCTGTCGAAGGTCGCGGAAGAAGCAATTCGTTAAATACGACCTGATGCATTTTTCCTACACCGGTGCCGTTTAACGCGATGGCAAGCCGCCCGGACCGAAAGTCTGCCCCGTAACGACGCGGCACCGGACGGGATGGCATGAGACATCGTGAGCAGACCGACGCGACGACCCAGGACCGCGCGGAGGGCGTGCGCCGCCTTCCGAGCGCTCCGGCGCCCGGCGACGCGCACGCCTTGCGCGGGCTCGATTTCGCCTCGCAGGATTGTCTGGGCCTCTCCACCCATCCCGAGATCGTCGCCACCGCGGCCGACACCCTGCGCCGCTTCGGCGTGCGCAGCGTCTGCGCCGCGGCCGAAGCCGGCGACCCCGGCCTCGCCGTGGCGCTGGAGCGTCGGATCGCCGATTTCCTGCAGATGGAGGAGGCCCTCCTCTGCCCGACGGGCCGGGCCGCCGTCCACGCCGTGATCAGCGGCCTCGTCCGCCCGGCCGACCACGTGGTGATCGATGCCGCGATCCGCGGCAGCCTGCGGGAGAGCGCCGAGGCGGCGACCGACAACCTGCGCGCCTTCCGCCACCTCGATCCCGAGGATTGCCGCGTTCGGCTCCGGGCCATCCGCGCCCGCGACGCGGAGAACGGCATCCTCGTCGTTACCGAGAGCCTGTCCTCGCTCGATTCCGGCACGCCGGATCTCGTCGCCCTGCGAGCCCTGTGCGACGAGTACGGCGCGACGCTCCTCGTCGATGTCGCCCAGGATCTGGGCTGCCTCGGTGAGGACGGGCGCGGCCATCTCGGTCTCCAGGACATGCTGGGCAAGGCCGATCTCGTCACCGGCAGCTTCTCGAAGAGCTTCGCCTCGAACGGCGGCTTCGTGGCCGCCCGGACCCGCGCGGTGACGGCGTGCCTGCGCGCCGGCGAGGCGGCCGCTCAGGCCCTCTCGCCGATCCAGCTCGCGGTGATCCTCAAGGCCTTCGCCATCCTCGACGCGGCCGAGGGACGGGAGCGCCGCACCCGGCTGATGCGCAATGTCCTGAACCTGCGCACGGCCCTGCGGGATCGCGCGCTGACGGTCTGCGGCGAGCCCTGCACCTGCGTCTCCGTCGAGATCGGCTCGGGCGAACGCGCGCGCCGCGTCGTCCACCACCTGGCCGAATTCGGCCTGCTGGCCGACCTCGCCGCGCTGGATGAGACCGGCCGTCTGCGCCTGCACGTCACCGCCGGCCATTCCGATGCCGAGATCGCGCGGGCCGCGGCCTGCGTCGCCGAGGCTCTGGACCGGGCGCGGGCCGATGCGGCCGGCGCCGCGCGGCGTCCGAGGCTGCGCGCCGCCGCTTGAAGCAGCGCCCGATCGCGTCGCGATC
>NZ_BPRD01000503.1 GCF_022179745.1 Methylorubrum podarium | reverse complement strand
CGGCGCTGGAGGCGGTCGCCAACCCGTCGCGCACCAAGGATCTCTACTTCGTCGCCGACGGCACCGGCGGCCACGCCTTCGCCGACTCGCTGGAGGGCCATCAGCGCAACGTGACCCGCTGGCGGCAGGTGGAACGCTCCCGCCAGCAGTCGCAGCAGGCCGATCCGGGCGCGGTCGACAAGGTCGATCCGAACACCGCCGAGCCGAATGCGGGCCAGCCCGGCCGCGCCTCGGCCTACGCGCCGGGCTCGAACGCGACCTTCGCGCTCGACGGCGCGACCACCGACGGCGCGGGTGGGCAGCGCCCGAAGGCGTTCGATGCCTCGGAGGGAACCAAGCTCGACCCCCTGCGCAACAAGACCTACGATCTCGGCTCGCCGAAGACGGTCCCGGCCCTGCGCAACCCGTAACGGTGCCGGTCGCGGACCGGCCCGTTGCCTTCGACTGCCCCGAGCTCTGCCCAATCCCGTCATCGCGAGCGGCAGCAAAGCGATCCAGAGCGCGCCCTTTCCGGAAAGGTCACGCCCTGGATTGCTTCGGCTTCGCCTTGCAAGGACGGAGGCGGAACCGAAGCAGTCAAACGGATGAGGTATGCGGGTCCGGCCCGGACCGTCTTCGCAAAACTCCGTCCGACAAGGCGCTCACATCGAGGTCATCGAGCGAGGTGAGCACGAGGTCGGCGCCCGCCGCCCGCAGCAGGGCCGCGTCGCCGAGCCGGGCGATGCCGAGCCCCGCCATGCCGCCGGCCTTCGCCGCCCTGATCCCGGCCGGCGCGTCCTCCACGACGAGGCACGCGGCCGGAGCGGCGTCCACCGCCCCGGCGGCGAGCCGGAACAGGGCCGGATCGGGCTTGCCGCGGGGCAGGTCGCGCCCGCTCACGTCGGCGTCGAACAGCGACAGCAGAGTTCGTCCGTCGGGCAGGATTACGCGGGCCAGCATCGCGTCGGCGTTCTTCGAGGAGGAGGCGAGCACCGTGCGCAGAACCGTCTCCCGCAGCGCCACCGCGAGACGGATCGCGTCGGGAAAGGCCGTGAAACGGTCCTCGGCGATGAGCCGGTCGATCACCGCCTGCTTCTTCCGCCCGAAGGCGGCGGCATCGCTCGCCGCCCCGGTGCCGCCGAGACGCTCCAGCGTCGCCCGCGCCCCCTCCAGCCGCGGCTTGCCCGCGACATGAGCCTGATAGAAGGCCGTGGTGAAGCCGGTCGGATCGGCGAAGTCGGCGAGCGCCTCGCGCCACGCCTGCTCGTGGGGCGAATCGACCAGCACGCCATCGACGTCTAAGATCACCGCGCGCAAGGCCCCCGATACGGCGTCAGGGCTCGCAGGCATGGGCGTCCCCATCCGTCGGGCGGATCGCCCGCGTCACCGTCGGCTCGGCCACCGTCAGACCGACGCGCTCCCCGGCATGCCACAGGGTCAGTTCCTCGCCCGCCTCCAGCCTGTAGGTCGCGGCGGCGTGGTCGAGTTCGACCCGGATCGTCCGGCCGCGGATCCGGAGGGTGAAGCTCAGCCGCTTCCAGGCATCGGGCAGGCAGGGTTGGAAGCTGATCCGTCCGCGCGTGTCGCGCATCCCCGCGAAGCCGTAGACCAGCGCGAGCCACGTGCCGCCGATGGCGGCGATGTGTGCGCCGTGCATCATGTTCCCGCCGATGTCGGACAGGTCCATCGCCAGGGCGAAGTTGAAATAGTGGATCGCCTTCTCGCGCAGTCCGATCTCGTTGGCGACGATGCTCTGGATGCAGACGGACAGGGACGAGTCATGGGTCGTCAGCGGGTCGTAATAGGCGAAGTTCCGCCGCTTGGCCTCGGGCGTGAACTGCTCGCTCAGTAGGAACATCGCGAGCACCATGTCGGCCTGCTTGATCACCTGCGAACGGTAGAGGTTCAGCGGGTGGTAGTGCAGCAGGAGCGGGTAGCGATCCTCCGGCGTGCCGGCGAAATCCCACCGCTCCAAATCGAGGAAGGCGTCGTCCTGGGGATGCACCTTCAGCCGCTCGTCGTAGGGCAGGTACATCCGCTCGGCCGCCTGATCCCAGGCTTCGGCCTCGTCCGGCTCGAGGCCGGTGCGGCGCACGAGCGTCGCGAAGCTGTCGGGGTCGTCACGCTCCAGCCTCCGCACGGTCTCGGCGGCGTAGCGGAGGTTCTCCCGCGCCATCAGGTTCGTGTAGCAGTTGTTGTTGACGATGGCCGTGTATTCGTCCGGCCCGGTCACGCCGTGGATGCAGAAGCGGCCGCCCATGCGTTCCGAGAAGAAGCCGAGATCGCACCAGAGACGCGCGGTCTCGACTAGGATCTCGGCGCCGTAGCGGCAGAGGAAATCCGCGTCGCCGCTGACCTCGACGTACTGGCGCAGGGCGAAGGCGATGTCGGCGTTGATGTGGTACTGCGCCGTCCCCGCGGCGTAGTAGGCCGAGGCCTCCCGCCCGTTGATCGTGCGCCAGGGAAACATCGCGCCGCGATGGCCGAGTTCGCGTGCCCGGTCGCGGGCGCTGTCGAGCATGTCGTAGCGCACCTTGAGGAGGCTGCGCGCCATCGGCGGATTGGTGTAGATCAGGAACGGCAGGACGTAGATCTCGGTGTCCCAGAAATAGTGGCCCTCGTAGGTCCGGCCGGTCAGCCCGCGGGCGGCGATGCCGTGGCCCTCCGCCCGCTCCGAGGCCTGCATCAACTGGAACAGGTTCCAGCGGACCGCCTGCTGGATCCGCGGGTTCTCGGCCTCCACCACGACGTCGGCGCGCTCCCAGAAGCGGGTGACGTCGGCGTGCTGGCGGGCGCGGATCGACGCGAATCCGGTCTCGACCGCGCGGTCGAGCGTCCATCCCACTTGCGACCGGATCGCCTCGGGCGCCGCGCCGTCGGAATAGTGGTAGCTCAGGTATTTGTGGATGCGGATCGCACGCCCCGGCGCGAGGGTGGCGCGGAAGACGACGCGGGCGAGGTCGTCGCCGACGCTCGCCTGGACTGCGAACGGGCCATCGGCCGCGACGACGTGGTCCATGCCGCAGCCGAGCACCAAACCTGAACTCGCGGTGCGATAGCTGAGGATCGCGCGCAGCGCCTCCGCTCGGGTCCCCGTGGGATGCAGGACGCGGCCGACGAACCCTTCCGCCAGGCGCGGGTCGCTGGTGTCGGCGGCGAGCGGCTGGTCGTTCCGCAGCGCGGAGGCGATCACCACCTCCGCCTCGACCTCCTCCGCCGTCAGTTCGTAGGCGAGCGCGGCGCGGTGGCGGTGGGCGAGCGAGACGAGGCGAAGCGTCCGCAGGCGAAGGCGCTTGCCCGCCGGCGTCGCCCAGGTGACGTCCCGCTCCAGGGTTCCGGTCCGGAAATCGAGGGCGCGCCGATAGGACAGGATCTCGGCTTCCGGGAGGGTGAAGGGTTCGTCATCGACGGAGAGGGACATGACCGTCCCGTCGGGGCAGTTCAGGATGCTCTGGCCAACCGTGGGAAAGCCGTAGGCGCGCTCGCCGTACGAGATCGGGCGGTGCTCATAGAAGCCGTTGAGATAGGTGCCCGCCTCTCGGACCGGCACGCCCTCGTCGGTGATCCCGCGCATGCCGAGATAGCCGTTCGAGAGGGCAAACATCGTCTCCGCCTGCCCGGTGAAGTCCCGCGCCAGCGCGCCGTCGTAGCGGATCGCCTCGATGGCCCACGGGTTCGGGGGGAAGATGTCGGTGGGCGGGTTCAGGCGCGGGCGCAGCATCGGTCGTCCACTCGCTCCATCCCGGGACCGGGCAGCCCACCACGATCGAGGGCAGGAGCCGGCGCGCCTGCGACGATGCAACCTGAGCAGAGCCGATACCGGCGCCGGGGATAATCGGGGATGCTTTCGATCGATGATCCCATACAATCGACGCAACCAGACGGTGTCAACACGTGTTGACGATCGAACATTCTGATGGCTTGAATCAAATTCGTCCATCTTATAGCATTTGTTATGAGATAATCGTCATATTTGTCTCTCATAAACCCTCAGGGACGCCTCTACCGAAAGCATTTCATTTGTTTCATCATCGAAACTATTGGAATCTTCGGGAGGCTTCGGCTCACACCGTCACGGTTGGCCGAGCCTGCGAAGGATGGAAGGAGCAGATCCGATGGGGTTTCGCCTCGCACCGTCAGGGAGATCCGGACGCATCGCCGGCATGGCGGTGACGACAGGGCCGGCCGGGGATCGGCCGTCGCGCGGGGCGGCTCCGGCGCGGGGCTGAGATGAGCGACGGCATCCTGGTCGTGAATGCGGGCAGCTCGTCCATCAAGGTCAAGCTGTACGCCATCGACGACGCGGATCTCGTGCCCCGCCTGAGCGGGGGGATGAGCGGCATCGGCAGCGCGCCCCTGCTGAGCGTGACGGACGGGAGCGGTGCGGTCCTGGAGGAGCGCCGCTTCGAGCCCGGCGAGATCGCCGACGCCTCGGCCGCGCAGCACCAGCTCGCCGACTGGTTCAGCCGTCACGGCAGCACGGAATCGATCATTGCGGTCGGTCACCGGGTCGTCCATGGCGGGCCCGATTTCGCGGAGCCGATGCTCGTCGACGATGCGGTGCTGCGGAGGCTCGAAACCTTCATTCCGCTGGCGCCCCTGCACCAGCTCGGCAACCTCGATCCGATCCGGGTGCTGCGGCAGCGACGGCCCGACCTGCCGCAGGTCGCCTGTTTCGACACCGCCTTCCACCGCGGCCATCCGGAACTCGCCGACCGCTTCGCTCTGCCCCGCTTCCTCCACGACGAGGGCGTGCGGCGCTACGGCTTCCACGGCCTGTCCTACGAATACGTCGCCGGGCGCCTGCGGGATCTGGCGCCCGGGACGGCGGACGGGCGCGTGGTGATGGCCCATCTCGGCTCCGGCGCCTCGCTCTGCGCCCTGAAGGCGGGGCGGAGCCAGGAAACCACCATGAGCTTCACGGCGCTCGACGGCCTGCCGATGGGCACGCGCTGCGGCGCCCTCGATCCCGGCGTCGTGCTGCACCTGATCGAGCACAAGGGCATGACGCCGGCCGAAATCGGCCACATGCTCTATCACGAGAGCGGATTGCTCGGCCTGTCGGGCCTCAGCAACGACGTGCGGACTCTGCTGGCGAGCGACCGGCCGGAAGCCGCCATGGCCGTCGCCTACTTCTGCCGGCGGGTGGCCCAGGCCACGGCCGCTTTGGCCGTGACGCTCGGCGGCCTCGACGCCTTCGTCTTCACCGCCGGGATCGGCGAGAACGCGCCCGAGATCCGCCGCCGCATCATCGCGGAATTGGGCTGGGCCGGTTTGATCCTGAGCAATGACGCCAACCGCTCCGGCGCCGCAAGACTCGATGCGGAGGGGAGCCGGGCGCAGATCTGGATCGTCCCGACCGACGAAGAGCGCATGATCGCGAGACACACGATGCGTCTATTGGGGAGAACGGCGCCGGGAGCAGCCGCATGAAGCGGACGACGTCGGGCCCGACATCGCGCGGCGCCCTGCTCGCGATCCTGCTCGCCACCGGTCTCGCCGTCGCCGTGCCGCCGCCGTCCCTGGCGCAGTCGCGCCTGAAGCAGCTGATCGACCGGTTGCGCGGCCAGCGGATGCCCGACGGCATCGCCAAGTCGAACGGCCGCATCGAGGCGACGCAGGTCGATGTCGCGGCGAAATATGCGGGCCGGATCGCGCAGTTGCTCGTCAGGGAAGGCGACGAGGTGAGCGCGGGTCAGGTCGTTGCCACGATCGCCTCGCCCGAGACCGAGGCGCAGCTGCGCGGCGCCCAGGCCCAGGTGCTGCGGGCCAAGAAGAGCCTCGCGGAGGCCGTGGCCCTGATCGCCCAGCGCAACAGCGACCTCACCTTCGCCGACGCCGACTTCGCTCGCGGCAAGGAGCTGGTCGGCAAGGGCTTCATGACCCGGCAGATCTTCGATCAGCGCAAGGCCAAGGCGGAGGCGGCGAAGGCCGGGCTCGACGCCGCCAAGGCGCAGGAGGAGCAGGCGACGTTCGCCGTGCAGAGCGCCGAGGCCGACGTCCAGCGGCTCCAGGCGATCCTGGTCGATCTCGTCCTGCGGGCGCCCCGCGACGGGCGGGTGCAGTACCGGCTGGCGCGCGAGGGCGAGGTGGTGGGCGCCGGCACCCGCATCCTGACGCTGCTCGACCTCGCCGACGTCTACATGACGATCTACCTGCCGGCCGCGCAGGCCGGGCCGCTGGCGCTGAACGACGAGGCCCGCATCGTCCTCGATCCCGTGCCGCAATACGTCGTCCCGGCGACGATCAGCTTCGTCGCCTCCGAGGCGCAGTTCACGCCCAAAAGCGTCGAGACCGAGGAGGAGCGCGAGAAGCTGACCTTCCGGATCAAGCTGCAGATCGATCCGAAGATCCTGAAGAAGTACCATCGGCGGGTGAAGACGGGCGTGCGCGGCATGGGCTTCGTCCGCACCGATCCCAAGGTCGACTGGCCCGCCGACCTCGCCGTGAAGCTGCCATGAGCGGGGCGGCCGCCGTCGCGAGACTGGAGCAGGTCTCGCATCGCTACGGCCGGACGGTCGCGCTCGACGACGTGTCGCTGGCGCTGCCGGACGGGCGCATGGTGGGGGTGATCGGCCCGGACGGCGTCGGCAAGTCGACGCTGCTGGCGCTGATCGCGGGGGTGCGCCGGATCCAGCGCGGCCGCGTGACGGTGCTCGGGGGCGACATGGCGCAGCGCCGCCACCGCACGCGAGAGGGCGCGCGGATCGCCTACATGCCCCAGGGGCTCGGCCGCAACCTCTACCCGACGCTGAGTGTCTTCGAGAACATCGACTTCCACGGCCGCCTGTTCGGCCAGGGGGCGTCGGAGCGCCGCCGCCGCATCACCGACCTCCTGACCGCCACCGGCCTCGACCCGTTCGAGGGACGGCCGGCGGGCAAGCTCTCCGGCGGCATGAAGCAGAAGCTCAGCCTGTGCTGCGCGCTCATCCACGATCCCGACCTCCTGATTCTCGACGAGCCGACCACGGGCGTCGATCCTCTCTCGCGCGGGCAGTTCTGGGAGCTGATCGGATCGATCCGGGCCGGGCGGCCCGGCATGAGCGTCGTCGTCGCCACCGCTTACATGGACGAGGCCTCGCGCTTCGAGCGTCTGGTCGCCATGGACGACGGCCGCGTCATCGCGGAGGGCAGCCCCGCCGACCTGCTGGCGCGGACGGCCAAGCCCGACATGGAGGCCGCCTTCATCGCGCTCCTCCCGCCGGAAAAGCAGGCGCAGCACCGCCCCGTGGTGCTGCGGCCGCGGCCGCCCCGGCTCGACGCGGTGCCGGCGATCGAGGCCGAGCACCTGACCCGGCGTTTCGGCAGCTTCACCGCGGTCGACGACGTCAGCTTCCGCATCGCCCGCGGCGAGATCTTCGGCTTCCTCGGCTCGAACGGCTGCGGGAAATCGACCACCATGAAAATGCTCACCGGCCTCCTGCCGGTCTCGGAGGGAAGCGCCAAGCTGTTCGGCCACCCCGTCGGCGACAACGACATGGAGACGCGCCGCAACGTCGGCTACATGTCGCAGGCCTTCTCGCTCTACAGCGAGCTGACGGTGCTGCAGAACCTCGAACTGCACGCACAGCTCTACCACCTGCCCCCGCGCGACCGCCCGGTGCGGATCCGCGAGCTGCTCGACCGCTACGAGCTCGAACCGGTCAAGCACGCGCGGCCCGACAGCCTGCCCCTCGGGATCAAGCAGCGCCTTCAGCTCGCGGTCGCCGTGCTGCACCGGCCGGCGATGCTGATCCTCGACGAGCCGACCTCGGGCGTCGATCCGATCGCCCGCGACGCCTTCTGGCGGACGCTGATCGACCTCTCGCGGGACGAGGGCGTCACGATCTTCCTCTCGACCCACTTCATGAACGAGGCGGAGCGCTGCGACCGCATCTCGCTCATGCATGCCGGCCGGGTCCTCGCCGTCGGCACCCCGGCCGAGCTGGTGCGGGATCGCGGCAGTGCCTCGCTGGAGACGTGCTTCATCGACTATCTCGCCGAAGCCGCCGGCCTCGACCCCAAGTTGGCGGAAGAGACGGCGGCGGGAAAGGCGCCCGCGGAGCAAACGCCGGCCGTGCCCGCCGCGGCCCCTCACCGCGCTGCAGCGCCGCGTCACCGCTTCGATCCCCGCCGCCTCTGGGCCTATGCCCGGCGCGAGACGATGGAGCTGCTGCGCGATCCCATCCGGATCGCCTTCGCCTTCCTCGGCCCCCTCCTGCTGATGATCGCCTTCGGCTACGGCATCTCGTTCGACGTGGAGAACCTGCGCTTCTCGGCCTTCGACCAGGACAACACCCCGGAAAGCCGCCAGCTCGTCGATGCCTTCACCAGTTCGCGCTACTTCAGCGAGCAGCCGCCCATCCGCTCGGCGGCGGAGCTCGACCGGCGCTTCCGCAACGGCAGCGTGCAGATCGCCCTGGAAATCCCGCCCCGCTTCGGCCGCGATCTGCGATCGGGGCGCGCACCCGAAGTCGCGGTCTGGCTCGACGGGGCGATGCCGTTCCGGGCCGAGACCAGCCGGGGCTACGTCACGGGTCTGGCGAACCAGTACGCCCACCAACTGGCCGTCGAGCGCCTGGGCGCCGACCCCTCCGCGACGCGGGTGAGCGTCGAGACGCGCTTCCGCTACAACCAGGCGTTCCGCAGCGTCAACGCCATGGTGCCGAGCGTGATGATGCTGCTGCTCATCCTGATCCCGGCCATCATGTCGGCCATCGCGGTGGTGCGCGAGAAGGAGACCGGCTCGATCGCCAACTTCCGCTCGACGCCGGTGACCAAGTTCGAGTTCCTGCTCGGCAAGCAGCTTCCCTACATCGCCATCGCCATGATCAGCTTCGGGCTGCTGGTGCTCGTGGCGCTGCTCGTCTTCGACGTGCCGGTCAAGGGCTCGTTCGCCGCCCTCGCGCTCGGGACGCTGTTCTACGTCGCGGCGACCACCGGCTTCGGGCAGTTCATCTCGACCTTCATGAAGACCCAGGTCGCAGCGGTCTTCGCCACCGCGCTCCTGTCCATCATCCCGGCGGTCAACTTCTCCGGTCTGCTGGTCCCGGTCTCCTCGCTCTCGGGCAGCGCCCGGCTGATCGGGCTGTCTCTGCCGCCGGCCTGGTACCAGCCGGTCACCGCCGGCGCCTTCACCAAGGGCCTGCCCTTCTCCGAACTGGCGCTCAACCTCGCGGT
>NZ_BPRD01000502.1 GCF_022179745.1 Methylorubrum podarium | reverse complement strand
GTTCGAGGTCTTGCCCTGGTCGGTCGCCATGCCCGTCGTGGTGTAGCGCTTGACGTGCTCGATCGACTGGAAGCCCTCGCGGACCGCGAGCTTGATGTCCTTGGCGGTGACGTCGTTCTGGTAATCGACGAAGGCGCGGACCTTGGTCGGGTTCGCGTCGGTGGGCATGATCCGCACCGGCTGGAAGCCGGTCGGCGTCACGGTGGCCTTGAAGTCCCGCCGCTCGTCGGACCCCGCCGCGGCGGCGCCGGCGGCGAAGCCGTCCGCGAGGCAGGCGGCGAGATCGTAGCGGCCGCGCGCCGCGCCGGCCGAGCGCTCCGCCTGGGCCGACGTGCCGGGCACGAAGGCATCGATCCCCGCGTCGTAGGTCAGCTTGCCGCGCGATTGCGAGAACAGGTGGACGGCGGGCGTCCAGCCGCCGGACATGCCGACGCAGTCGCAGGAAAGAAGGCGACGGCCGCCGCACCGGCCGTCGCTCCCGACAGGCGCCACGATGAGACCCGTGACGCGCTTTCGGCCCTTCGATCCGACCACGGTGTGGCCGGTCAGCACTTCGGCGCCGGCGGCGCGCAGCTGCGCCAGTTCCGGCCCGCAATCCGATTCCAGGCGCAGGTCGACGAGGGTGACGTCGAGACCGGCGGCGCGCGCGTCGAGCGCGGCCTGGTAGGCGGAGGCGCCGCTCGTGGCGAAGACGAGCTTGCGGCCCGGCGCCACGCCGTAGCGGTTGAGGAAGACCCGCACGCTCTCGGCGAGCATGATGCCGGGCCGGTCGTTGTCGGCGAAGACGAGGGGGCGCTCGTGGGCGCCGCCGGCGAGCACCACCTCGCCCGCCCGCACCTGCCACAGGCGCTCGCGGGGCGCCTGGCCCGCGGCCGACGTCAGGTGGTCGGTGACCCGCTCGGTCATCGCGACGTGGTTGTGGTTGTAGTAGCCGAAGGCCGTGGTGCGGGAGAGCAGGATCACGTTCTCGCGGCTGTCGAGTTCGGCCAGCGTCTCGGCGAGCCAGTCCGCCGCCGGGCGTCCGTCGATCTGCGCCG
This sequence comes from Methylorubrum podarium, assembly GCF_022179745.1. Taxonomy (GTDB): domain Bacteria; phylum Pseudomonadota; class Alphaproteobacteria; order Rhizobiales; family Beijerinckiaceae; genus Methylobacterium; species Methylobacterium podarium. The sequence goes on along the minus strand of NZ_BPRD01000502.1, from coordinate 4,050 downwards.
TCGTGTCGTGCAGGAGCGAGCCGCCGGGCTCCGGGCCCTCGTCGGCGAGGATGACCCGCTTGCCGGTGCGCGCCGCGGCGAGGGCGGCGGCGAGACCCGCCGGGCCGGCGCCGACGACGAGCACGTCGCAATGGGCGTGGCGGTTGGCGTAGCGGTCGGGATCGGCCTGGGTCGGCGCCTTGCCGAGGCCGGCGGCGGCGCGGATGAACGGCTCGTAGACTCGGTCCCAGAACTTCCGGGGCCACATGAAGGTCTTGTAGTAGAAGCCCGCCACGAAGACCGGCGACAGAAGGTCGTTGACCGCGCCGACATCGAAGTCGAGGGACGGCCAGTGGTTCTGCGAGGCCGTGCGCAGGCCGGAGCGTGCCTCGATCACGGAGGCGCGGTTGTTCGGGTCGATCCGGCCGGGCCCGCGATCGACCGAGAGCAGCGCGCTCGGCTCGTCGGGGCCGTGGCTCAGGATGCCGCGGGGGCGGTGATACTTGAACGAGCGTCCGACGAGGTGGATGCCGTTGGCGAGCAGCGCCGAGGCGACGGTGTCGCCGGAGAATCCGTGGACCGGCTTGCCGTTGAATTCGAAGACGATGGGGCGGGTGCGGTCGATGCGTCCGCCGCGGGACAATCTGAACGGCTGTGCCATCTCACGCCCTCGTCTCGCTCTGGGTTGCGGAATTGGTTCCGAGAATCGTCCCGGGCTTCACGCCGGATTTCGGAGTCTGGTTTGTCGCGCGCTCTTGCGCCGAACCGGCGGCCACTTCGGCGGAGCGCGCTCGTGCCCCCATCGGATAGGTCTCGATGAAGCGGTCGCTCACCGTGTCGCGCAGGGCGTTGAACCAGCGGCCGCAGCCGTGGACGTGGCACCAGCGCTCGGCATGCACGCCCTTGGGGTTGGCGCGCACGAACAGGTGCTCGCTCCAGGCGCCGTCATCGACGGTCATCGGGTCGGCCGGGCGGGCGATATGGGCTTGGCCGCCGCACCGGAACTCGGTCTCGGGCCGGTTGCCGCAATGGGGACAGGCGATCAGCAGCATGGTTCGGCCTCCGTCCAGATCAGTGCGCGACGGCCGCGGCGGCGGCCTCGTCGATGAGGCGGCCGGTGCGGAACCGGTCGAGGGTGAAGGGCGCGTTGATCGCGTGCGGCGTGCCGGTCGCGAGCGTGTGGGCGAAGACGTGGCCCGAGCCGGGGGTCGCCTTGAAGCCGCCGGTGCCCCAGCCGCAATTGACGAACAGGTTCGGCACCGGGGTCTTGCCGATGATCGGCGAGCGGTCCGGCGTCACATCGACGATGCCGCCCCAGGAGCGCAGCATCCGCATCCGGGTGAATTGCGGAAACAGCTCGCAGATCGCGTCGAGCGTGTGCGTCGTGATGTGCAGCCCGCCCTGCTGGCTGTAGGAGGTGTACTGGTCGGTGCCGGCGCCGATGACGAGTTCGCCCTTGTCGGATTGCGACAGGTAGGCGTGGACCGCGTTGGACATCACCACGCAGGGGAAGCACGGCTTGACCGGCTCGGAGACCAGCGCCTGGAGCGGGTAGCTCTCCAGCGGCATCGATACGCCGGCCATGGACATCAAGGTGGAGGTGTGGCCGGCGGCCACCACGCCGATCCGGCCGGCGCCGATGAAGCCGCGGCTGGTCTCGACGCCCACCGCCGCGCCGGAGGCGTCGCGGCGGATGCCGGTGACCTCGCAGTTCTGGATGATGTCGACGCCGCGGTCGTCGGCGCCGCGGGCATAGCCCCAGGCCACGGCGTCGTGGCGGGCGGTGCCGGCCCGGCGCTGGAGCGCGCCGCCGAGCACCGGGTAGCGCAAGGAGCCCGAAATATCGAGCGGCGGGCAGAACTCCTTGCACTCTTCCTTCGACAGCCACTCGTTGTCGATGCCGTTGAGACGGTTGGCGTAGACGTGGCGCTTGAAGCTCTGGACGTCGTGGATGTTGTGCGCGAGCATCAGGACGCCGCGCTGGGAGAACATGATGTTGTAGTTCAGCTCCTGGGACAGGCCCTCCCAGAGCTTGAGCGCGTGCTCGTACATCGCCGCGCTCTCGTCGTAGAGGTAGTTGGAGCGGATGATCGTGGTGTTGCGGCCGGTATTGCCGCCGCCGATCCAGCCCTTCTCCAGCACCGCCACGTTGGTGATGCCGTGGACGGTCGCGAGATAGTAGGCGGTCGCGAGGCCGTGCCCGCCGCCGCCGACGATGACGACGTCGTAGCGGGGCTTCGGCTCGGGGGCGCGCCACTGGCGGCCCCAGCCCGTATGCCCCCGCAGGGATTCGGAGAGTAGCGACGTGAGGGAGAAGCGGCGCATCGGTCGACCTCGCGGTGTTGACGGATCATGGTCCGCGCGCCGCGGCGGGGCTTGATCGACGGCGACCGCGAGTTTGGGATTCCCGACTTCGCTCGTTTTCCCGAGGGCTGCTGCCCGAAACGCCGAATTGCCCGTTCGATGGGCGCGCTTGACTTACAGAACGGGCCGTCTGTGCCGGTCACGCCGCCGTGAGGCGGGATCGAACAAGAATTATTCTATTGCGTTCGGCGAACAATCGGAGATTAAGTTCCGGTGTGGGCAACGCCTCGGCGGGCGCGCCGCGTCTGATCACCGATGTCGGCGACACGGTCGGCGACAAGCGGGACGCGTCCGAATCGCTCCCGCGGCCGCATCGGCACCGGGATCGGCACGGCACGCGACTTGCCCACCAAGCGGCGGCAAAGGCCGGCAAATGGTGGTCGGGATGGAAATGACGATATCGGCCGGGGAGGCATGCCCGGCCAGCGTGGTGGCCGGCAACGAGGCCCTCTCCGGGAAGGCCATCTCCGTCGGCTTCATGCTGGTCGACCGCTTCTCGATGATCGCCTTCTCCTCGGCGATCGAGCCCCTGCGGCTCGCCAACCGCGCGGTCGGACGCGATCTCTACCGCTTCTCGCTGTGGTCGGAGGACGGCACCAAGTGCACCGCCTCGAACGGGATCGAGGTCAAGGTCGCGGGCCGCTTCTGCGAGGCGCAGGACTTCGACATGATGGTCGTGTGCGGCGGCATCGACATCCAGCGCCCGGATCACCGCGCCCTCCACGCGGCCCTGCGCCGCTGCAGCGCCCGCGGGGCGGCGATCGGGGCGGTGTGCACGGGCACCTACGTGCTGGCCAAGGCCGGCCTCCTCGACGGCTACCGGGCGACGATCCACTGGGAGAACCTGCCGGGCCTCGTCTCGGAGCATGACGGGCTGGAGATCGGCTCCGACCTATTCGAGATCGACCGCAACCGCTTCACCTGCGCGGGCGGCACCGCGGCGGCGGACATGATGCTGTCGCTGATCATGCGCGACCACGGGCCGAGCGTGGCCTCGGAGGTCGCCGACCAGCTCATCCACCACCGCATCCGCGAATCCGGCGAGCGCCAGCGGATGGACCTGCGCATGCGCCTGGGCGTCTCGCATCCGAAGCTGCTGCGGGTGGTGGGACTGATGGAGACCTCGCTCGCCGAGCCGCTCGGCAGCCAGGAGCTCGCCGACGCGGTGCATCTCTCGACCCGCCAGCTCGAACGGCTGTTCCTGAAATATCTCGGCCGCTCGCCGGCCAAGCACTACCTGCGCATCCGGCTGGAGCACGCCCGCACCCTGATCCGCCAGACGGCGATGCCGCTGCTCTCGGTGGCGTTCGAGTGCGGCTTCACCTCGGCCTCGCACTTCTCGAAGGCCTATCTCGACTGCTTCGGCCAGCCGCCGAGCGCGGAGCGGAAGACCATGCAGGCGCAAGGGGCGCGCGGCTGAGGGGGCTACCCCGGCGCGTCGATCCCGGCATCGCGACGACCAGGCTCACACCAGCCGGAAGGCGGACGGGGCTTACCGTCGACATCCGATCGGCTTGACCGTGCCCATGGCTGCTGCGGGTGGAAGGCGAGCCTTCACTCGGCCAAGCGACCGCAATGACGGTCATCGCACCCGGAAGCGGATGTTCGCCGATTGGGCGGAGCGGTGGAATCCGGTTTTCCGAAACCATCATGCGACAGCGAGGACTGATACGGTTTCCGGCTGATCGGCTCGGGCCGTACCCCATC
>NZ_BPRD01000501.1 GCF_022179745.1 Methylorubrum podarium | reverse complement strand
CCGCAGCAGGGCGGCGGCGCGGGCGAGCCAGCGGGCGGCGACGCGCCCCTCGTGGTGCCACAGGGTGTCGTACCATTCCGGCGAGAGCACCCCGGCGCGGTAGCCGGAGGCGAAGGCCAGCCGCTCGTAGGACCAGGGCGCCCAGGCGGCGGCGACCTTGGTCCTGGGCAGGTTTTTGAGCGTCGCGGCGTCGGCCGTCGCCTGACCCTTCGCGTCGTAGCGGGCGAGCGCCGGCACGTGCCACGCGCCGCAGATCACGGCGATGCGCGCGAACCCCTCCTTGGCCGCCTTGCGGATCGCCGCGCGCATATGCGCCTCGCGCGCCTCCTCGCGAAACGCCTCGTCCGCGTCGGGCTCGGCGCCCTCGCGCAGGGCCGTCATCGCCTCGCCGATGGCCGCGAACACGTCGCCGTCGGCGCCCGCGCGGCTCTCGACCAGGGCGTCCCACCAGCGCTCGCCGTCGGGATAGCCCGCGGCGGCGGCGAGTTCGCCGAGCGGATCGCGCCGGATCGCGGCGGGCGCCGGGGCCGGGCCGTCCTCGGGCGGCGTGTCCGTCGCCTCGGCGAGAGGCTCCGGGTCGATCGGCTCCGCGTCGATCGGCTCCGCGTCGATCGGCGCGGCATCCGGAGCGTCTTCCGGCACGCCGAAACCGTCGGCGAGCTGGTGCGCGTGCGGCAGGTCGATGAAGCGGACGCTCGCGCCCGCCGCGATCCCGTGGCGCATCGCCACCCATTCCGGCGAGAAATCCGCGAAGGGGAAGAAGGCGCAGTCCCGCGGCCGGTCCGGCCGGTAGACGAGGAGCGCGACGGGGGGCGTCATGCCCTCCCGGAGGCTGAGCGGGATCAGCGCGTCGGCGTCCGGCGGACCCTCGATCAGCAGGCAATCGGGGTCGAGCGCGTCGAGCGCCGCCCGGAGCGAGCGGGCCGAGCCGGGGCCGTGATGGCGGATGCCGAAGAGGCGGATGTCAGGCATCGCGGCTCGGGGCGGCGGCGCGAAGACTCATGCGGATGATCGTCCTCGTTGGTTGGGCGAATGCGGCTCGGGCGCTGCGTCAGCCGCCGCGTCCTCCCTCCCCCCTCTGCGGGGGAGGGTGACCCCCGAAGGGGGTCGGGAGAGGGGAGCGCCGCTTCCGCTGGTCCGACGCCGGCAGAAAGGGGCACCGTCGCGCTGCCCCTCTCCCGCCCGCTCCGCGGGCACCCTCCCCCGCAGAGGGGGGAGGGTTACAAGGGAGTTTCACGCGCTCGCGCGGGCAGCTTTATAAAAATCCTTCCAGCCGTCGCGCTCCTTGACCACGGTCTCGAGGTACTCGCGCCAGACGATGGCGTCCTGCACGGGGTCCTTCACCACCGCGCCGCTGATCCCGGAGACGAGGTCGTGGGCCGAGAGGCGGCCGTCGCCGAAATGCGCGGCGAGCGCCAGCCCGCTGCCGACGACGCTGATCGCCTCCGCCGTCGAGAGCGTGCCGGAGGGCTGCTTCACCTTGCTCTTGCCGTCCGCGGTCACCCCCTCGCGCAACTCGCGAAAGATCGTGACGACGCGGCGGATCTGCTCGGCGCCCGGCGGCTCGGCCGGGATCTCGAAGGCGCGGCCCAGCGAGGCGACGCGGCTCTCGACGATGGCGATTTCCGCCTCGATCGTAGCCGGCGGGGGCAGCACCACGGTGTTGAAGCGCCGCTTCAAGGCGCTCGACAGCTCGTTGACGCCGCGGTCGCGGTTGTTGGCGGTGGCGATGAGGTTGAAGCCCTTCTGCGCCGGCACCTCCTCGTTCAGCTCGGGGATCGGCAGGGTCTTTTCCGAGAGGATGGTGATGAAGCTGTCCTGCGTCTCGGAGGGGATGCGGGTCAGCTCCTCGACGCGGGCGATGCGCCCGTCCGACATCGCCCGCATGACCGGCGAGCCCACCACCGCCTCGCGGCTCGGCCCCTTGGCGAGCAGCAGCGCGTAGTTCCAGCCGTAGCGGATCGCCTCCTCGCTGGTGCCGGCGGTGCCCTGCACGATCAGCCGCGAGGTGCCGCAGATCGCGGCGGCCAAGTGCTCGCTGACCCAGCTCTTGGCGGTGCCCGGCACGCCGAGGAGCAGCAGCGCCCGGTCGGTGGCGAGCGTGGCCACCGCGACCTCCATCAGCCGCCGGTCGCCGATATATTTCGGCGTCACCTCGAAGCCGGAGGCGAGCCGGCCCCCCAGGAGATAGGTGACCACGGCCTGCGGCGACATCTGCCAGTTCGGCGGGCGCGGCCGGTCGTCGGAGGTCCGCAGGGCCGCGATCTCCTCGGCGAAGGCATCCTCGGCGGCCTGGCGCAGCTGCGCGGCCTTGACTCCGTTGCTCGATGTCATCCTTGAGCCATCCCCCCTGTGGTGGTCTCCGATCGAAAGTCGCGCCGGATCGCGGCGCGCAGGTCCAGCACGCCGGACAAGCCCGTAAGCTGCGTGCGCAGGCGATCCGTGTCCTCCTCCGGCAGCCGCGCCAGGATCGCGGCGGCGGCAGCCGCGGCGTCCTCGCTCGGAAAGAGCCGGTCGCCGAGGCGGGCGATCACCCAGGGCTTGGCGAGATCGCGCCGCAGGGCGTCCGAGCCGCGGGTGACGAAGGCGAGCCAGTCGAGCAGGGTGGCGGTGAAGGGCTCCGAAAAGTGCTCGGGGCCCTGGGCCAGCACGGCCAGCACCACCTCGATCTTGCGGGCGCGGATCAGCGCGCCGACGCGGGCCTCCCAGGCGGCGTCGGGCAGGAGGTCGAGCGCCTCCGCCCACATCCCGAGCACCTCGTTGGTGCGGCGGACGCCGGTGACCTTGCCCTCGTAGGCCTCGGCCGTGATGTCGGCCATCGCTTCCGACCAGGCCGGGTCGAGGGTGCGCTTGGCCGCCGAGAACAGGCCGTGGAAGACGGGGTCGGCCCACTCGCTGCGCAGGGCCAGCTCGATCCAGAGCCGCGGCGGATGCTCGGCGAAGGCTTCGAGCGGCGCGCGCCCCAGGATCGACCGCAGCAGGGAGGCGCGGGCGCCGCCGCCGCGCCGCTCCCAGGTGTTCACCTCGATGCCGTCGCGGGCGAGCTCCGGGCTCTCCTCCGGCAGGGTGACGACGAGGCTGTGGGTGGTGCCGCCGAGGAGCCTGCGCTTGCTCTCGATCGTCAGCGCGGCGCGGGCGCGGGCCGCCATGCGCGCAGCGTAGCGCGAGCCGGCGAGGTTCGGCAGCAGGTGCTGCGCCGCCTGCCGCACGCCGCCCGCGCGGTCGTCGAGGCAGGCTTCGAGGAAGGGCTCGTCGGCCGGCGACAGGCCGGTCGCCAGCGCGTGGACCAGGGCCTCGCGGATGTCCGCCTTCTCCTTGCGGAAGACCGGCTCCAGCGCGGCCCGCGCGCCCTCGGGGTCGCGGGTGCGGAAGGCGGCGAAGGCGGCGCGGCGCTCGGCCACGCTCCCGTCCGTCCAGTCCGCCGCCTCCGCTCCATGAGCCGCCGCCGCCTCCGCCCTTCGGGCCGGGGCCTCGCCGCAGGCGCGGGCGAGCCAGTCGAGTTCGGCGCCGACGACGGCGGGGGCGGTCGCCGGCAGGCTGTCGCGGTGGAGCATCAGGGCCTGGAACAGCCAGGCGGGCGGGCGGACACCTGACGCGGCGGCGAGCGCGAACCATTCCTCGACGCGGCCGCGCGCGCTGTATCCCTCGCTGAGGAGGCCGTAGAGCCGGGTCGCGGCGGCGGGCGGGCATTCCGGTCCGAAGGCGTCGCGCGGCTCGGTCGGCGCCAGAGCCTCCGGCCCGAGCCCCGTGCCGGCGCGGTGAAGCGCGCCCTCCGCGGCGAGCCGCGCCAGCAGGGCGGCGCCGGGATCGGCCTCGGCGACCAGATCGGCGACCAGATCGGCGAGCGGTCCGGGGGGAGCGGGCGGGGCGCGCTCGGCCCCGAGGAGCGCGGCAGCGAGCGTCGGCTCCCAGCCGTCGGTCGCCGAGGTTGCGGCGGGGAAGTCGGCCGTCTCCATCAGGCCACCTGCAGCAGGACCGGCTGCGCGCCCTGCGCCGGCATGGCGTAGAGGCGGCCTTGCGCGACGAGGGCGAGCGGGTGGAGGCCGGTGCCGTCGTAGAGGCCGAACAGGTCGACCGGCCGGCCCGCCGCCACCGCGAGCAGGCTCGGCAGGCGCGGATCGGCCGCGAGCGCGAGGCAGCCGGTCTCGTCCCCCGCCGCGAAACCCGCGCCACCGCCCGCGGCGGCGAGCCGCCCGAGACGCACATGTGCGAGCCGCACCGGCCAGCGCTCGCACCAGGGGGCACGGGACAGCACCTCGGCGAAGCTGTCCCGCGCCGCCGCGACGCTCGATGCACCGGGCAGCACGGCTTGCGCCGCCGGCCCGGCCCGGCCCTCGCGGAAGACCGCGCGCAGCGGCGGGTCGCCGGGCAGGAAGGCGAGCGCCCCCGAAAAATCCTGGCCGGCGGCCGGGGCCGGCGGCAGGGGCGAACCGGGGGTGCCGTAATCGATCACCTGGGCCACGGCGCCGCTCGCGCGGCCGACGAGCCAGACCGAGCGGGCGGTGAGACGGTCCTCCTCCTCGACCGCGTGGGCCAGCACCGCCCAGCTGTCGGCCTGGTCCGGCCGGGCCGCCATCTCCTCGGCGGTGACGGGATAGCCGAGCGCCGCGCGCACGCCCGCCGCCTGCTCGGGGGCGAGCGCGTCGAGGCGGCGCGCCGCCCGCAGCAGCAGGGCGAGCCGGCCGAGGCCGAGCCG
>NZ_BPRD01000500.1 GCF_022179745.1 Methylorubrum podarium | reverse complement strand
GAAGCCGAAGATCGGCACCGTTGGCCGCGTGTGGTCAAGATGACCGATCGGGTGCCCGGAGATCAATAAATGCAAAATCCAAATATACGGCCCCATCGAGCGTAATCTTCCTCGATATCGGCGAACGAGAACGAATTTCATTCACGCTTCATCATTGCCAGGCCCCTAAAAGACAAACGCCCTGCCTGCGAGGCAATTACTTTCTTCATTCGCCTCCCGCCCGGCTGTCTAACGCCGGATGTCGGGCCGGCCTCTGCCGGGGCCCGGCCTTGGCGAGGAGGACGGACATGGCGGCGATCCCGCGCGAGATCAGGCTCACCGAGGGGCGTCGCCGCCTCGACGTGATCTGGGAGGACGGCAGCGCCTCGTGCCTGTCCGCCGCAACGCTGCGCGCCCGTAGCCGGAGCGCCGAGACCGTTCGCGCCGGCATCGACGGGCTCGCGCCCGCCCTGCCCGACGACATCGCCATCACGGCCGTCGAGCCGGTCGGCGCCTACGCCGTGAACTTCACCTTCTCCGATGGACACGACCGCGGAATCTTCCCGTGGCCGTATCTGCGGGCGCTGGCCGACGGCGCGGTGACGTGAGGGAGGCGGCCATGGATGAGATTCGCGACGCGACCTCCGAGGTCGCCTGCGACGTGCTGGTGATCGGCGGCGGCACCGCCGGGCCGATGGCGGCGCTGAAGGCGAAGCTGCGCAACCCGGCGGCTCGGGTGATCTTGCTGGAGAAGGCCAACGTCAAGCGCTCGGGCGCGATCAGCATGGGGATGGACGGGCTGAACAACGCCGTCATCCCAGGCTACGCGACGCCGGAGCAGTACACCAAGGAAATCACCATCGCCAATGACGGCATCTGCGACCAGGCGCCCGTCTACAAATACGCCGAGCGCTGCTTCGAGATCATCCAGGAACTCGACCGCTTCGGCATCCGCTTCCAGCGCGACGGCAACGGCGACTACGACGTCAAGAAGGTGCACCACCTCGGCACCTACGTGCTGCCGATGCCGAACGGCGACACCGTCAAGAAGGCGCTCTACCGTCAGCTGCGCAAGGCGCAGGTGCTGATCTCGAACCGCTTCATGGCAACGCGCCTTCTCACCGCGCCCGACGGCGCGGTGGCCGGCGCGGTCGCGGTCAACACCCGCACCGCCGAATTCCTGGTGATCCGCGCCAAGGCCGTGATCCTGTGCCTGGGCGCGGCCGGGCGGCTCGGTCTGCCGCATTCCGGCTACCTGTGGGGCACCTACGAGAACGCGGCCAATTCCGGCGACGGCTATTCGATGGCCTACCATGCCGGCGCTGGCCTCGCGAACCTCGAATGCTTCCAGATCAATCCGCTGATCAAGGACTATAACGGCCCAGCCTGCGCCTACGTCGCCGGACCGTTCGGTGCCTATACCGCCAACAGTGCCGGCAACCGCTTCATCGAGTGCGACTACTGGTCGGGCCAGATGATGCAGGAGTTCTACAACGAACTGCAGAGCGGTAACGGCCCGGTCTTCCTCAAGCTCGACCATCTCCACGCCGACACCGTGTCGGAGATCGAGACGATCCTGCATAAGGTCGAGCGCCCCTCGCGCGGGCGCTTCCACGAGAACCGCGGCACCGATTACCGGCACCGCATGGTCGAGATGCACATCTCGGAGGTGGGCTTCTGCTCCGGGCACAGCGCCTCGGGCGTCTTCGTGGACGAGTTCGCCCGTACCACCGTGCCCGGCCTCTACTCGGCCGGCGACATGGCCAACGTGCCCCACAACTACATGCTCGGCGCCTTCACCAACGGGGCGGTGGCGGGCGAGCACGCGGTGGATCACGCGGGCGGGATCGACCTTCCGGCGATCGAGCCGGAGGCGGTGGCCCGCGAGCGCGAGCGGGTGCTTGCGCCGACGCGGCGGGAGGACGGCATCCCGCCGGGCCAGATCGAGTACAAGACCCGCCGTTTCGTGAACGACTACCTGCAGCCGCCGAAGGTCACGGCCAAGATGGAGATCGGACAGCGGCGCTTCTCCGAGATCCGCGAGGATCTCGAGACGCGGATGGTCGCCCGGGACAGCCACGAATTGATGCGGGCGTTGGAGGCCGCCTCGATCCTCGATTGCGCCGAGATGGCCGCCCACGCCTCGCTGTACCGCAAGGAGAGCCGTTGGGGGCTCTACCACAACCGCACCGACTTCCCCGATAAGGACGACGCGGACTGGTTCTGCCACACGATCCTGCGGAAGGTGGACGGACGGATGGTCAGCGAGAAGCGGCCGGTGACCCCCTACATCGTGCCGGTCGAAGCCGACGAGCGTGGCGCCTACGACCGCCAGCGCGTCCGCCTGCAGGCTTGAGCCAAGGAGAACCCGATGCCTCTCGCCCATGCGCCCAGTGCCGTGCCCGTCACGGTCGACGAGGCCAAGTGCATCGCCGACAAGGGCTGCACCGTCTGCGTCGATGTCTGCCCGCTCGACGTGCTGCGGATCAGCGACCTCACCGGCAAGGCCCACATGAAGTACGACGAGTGCTGGTACTGCATGCCCTGCGAGACCGACTGTCCGACCGGGGCCGTCACCGTCCAGATCCCCTACCTGCTGCGGTGAGCCCGATGCTGAGCTCCGATCCGTTCGAGGATTTCGGCGACGTCGCCGAGATCGCCCTGGACCTCGACAACGGCGATCCGGCCGTGCGCCGCGTCGCCGTCCTGGCGCTTGCCGAGACCGCCGACCCGAAAGCGGTGCCCCACCTCGCCCGCGCCGCTGCGGACCCGGACCCGGATGTGCGGCGACAGGCATCCCTCTCGCTCGGCGGCTTCGACGGCCCCGAGACGGCGGAGGCGCTTGCGGGCGCGCTCACCGATCCCGACCAGGCGGTCGCTGTCGCTGCCGCCGAGAGCCTGACCGAGCTGAAGGATCCGCGCGCCGGCGCGCCGCTTCTGCCGCTTGCCGGCCACCCCGATCCCTTCGTGCGCGCGGCGGCGCTGCGGGCGCTGCGGGGTTTGAGGCTTGCCGAAGCGCTCGGACCGGCCGTCGCGGCGCTCGGCGATCCCGAGCCGGCCGTGCGAGCCCAAGGCGTCGGCGTCATCGCTTATCTGAAGCGGGAGGAAGCCCTCCCTTCGCTCATCGCCGCGACGCGCGATGCGGACGCCGAGGTGCGCCGCGCCGCCCTCGGCGGCCTCGCCCTGG
>NZ_BPRD01000499.1 GCF_022179745.1 Methylorubrum podarium | reverse complement strand
GGGCCTCGCGCAGGCCCGTGAAGAATCGCAGCAGCATGGCGTCTAAACGCCCGAGCCCGCCCGGCGGGTCAAGCCGGGGCCCGTCCGACGAAACCGCCGGCACCGCGAACAGCCAAGCCGAGAGTCTTCGACTCCTGTGGACAGCGCCGCTTTCCGGTGGATATCGCCCGATTCCACCTTTGAACATGAGGAACAACCGTCATCTCGGCGGAACTAAGGTGCGCTCGCACAATGCAGGATGAGTCCGTGACTTGACGATTGGATGGACGCCATGCCCGTGGTCTTGCGATCTCTGAGCGATTTCAAGAAATTTCTCCGCAAGCCCGGGGCGACCCTGCAGATCGTCCAGAACACCTTCGTCGACCGCCTGGACGAGGCCTCCCGCGACGCCTATCGCCGCAAGGGGCTGTACGAGCCGCGCACCCTCCGGGCGATGTCGAAGAAGGCCGCCGTCTTCGACGTGAAGGGCCACGACACCACCGTGTGGCTCTACTGGGATCGCGGCACCCGCAACTGGCGCTTCTCCGGCGATACCGTCACGGTCCCGCTCCACGCCACGCTCGGACCGCCCGACGCGGTGGTCTATCGCTGCACGCTGCCGGAAAGGCCGGAGAGGCGCAGGACGCGCCGCGCCGCCGCCCAGCGCGAGGACGAAGAGATGACGATGCCGGGCATGTAACCTCGGCCGGGGCCGATAGAGTTCGGCCGCGCCGACGGGAACGAACGATCTTGGACCTGCCGCAATCCATGAAAGCTGGCCGGTTCCATCGACTGAGATCAGGGATTAGCCCGGATTTGCCTCTCACGATTTATTGAATGGCCGAATCAGACACCGCTCTTCATGTCTCGGGGCGAACCTCAGCTTGCGCGCACCACCTTGAGAAACCCCAGTCTGCCCTCTGATCCGGTCTGATCGCTGACAATATCGGCCAGAGCGAGGCTTTTTCTCGATTTTGCAGTCGTTTTCCGGGAAAACAGGTAGAAACGGCCTTGAAAGTTTTCTAGATCCTTATAGCTCACAAGAACGAGGGGCAAACAGGGTCACATACAATGTCAGAAACAAGTCAGGTCTCACAACACGATCGTATCGAACTCGCTGCCGACCTCGTCTCGGCCTATGTCTCGAACAACTCCCTGCCGTCGCCCGAACTCCCGGCCCTGATTGTTCAGGTTCACGCCGCGCTCGTCGCCCTGTCGGCGCCGCAGGCGCCGAAGGAGGAAGAAGTCGAGCGGGCCACGCCGGCCCAGATCAAGAAGTCGATCACGCCGGACGCCCTGATCTCCTTCATCGACGGCAAACCCTACAAGACGCTCAAGCGCCACCTGACCACGCACGGCCTCGATATCGAGGGCTATCGCCGCCGCTACGGCCTGCCGGCCGACTATCCGACGGTCTCCTCCAACTATTCGGCCGCGCGCTCGGCGCTGGCGAAGGATCTCGGCCTCGGCCAGCAGCGTCGCAAGTCGTCCGCGAAGGCCGCCGCGCCCGTGGACGAGGTGGTGGCGGAAGCGCCGCCCGAGCCGCGCCGCAAGGGCACCGCCTCGGGCGAGGGCCGCAAGCCCAGCGGTCGGCGCAAGGCCGCCTGATCGGAATTGGACCGGCGGGACCACCCTGCCGGCCGGTTTTCCGCGACCGGGGAACGAGGTCTCCACGTGGAGTTTCCGGCCTATGCGGACGCGCTTCGCGCCGTCCGCGAGCGCCACGGCCGGTCGCTCCTGCTCGGACCGGGCTGCGACGCGACCGCCCTCGCGTCAGCGGAGGTCGAGATCGGATGCGGTCTGCCGGCCGGGCTGAGTACCGCTCGGCGCACCTGCGACGGCAGCGGCGACGCCGCGCTGTTCATGAAGCCCGGCTTCCTGACGCCCGATCGCTTCCTCTCGCTCGCCGCGGCGCGCGAGGCGCGGGACGGGCTGAGGCGGCGGAACGCTCCTGCGGATGATCGGCCTCAGCCCGAGCGCGGCCGGCCGGGTCGGCCAGGTGATCGCCTTCACCAACGATCCCGACACGATCGACGATGTGGCCTTCGAGTTCGCGTCGTTTCTGCGGGCGTCGCTCGCGACGATCGAACAGGATCCGGAGGCGTTTCTCGAGATATTTTGATGCGACGCCGGTTCGAGCCGAGGCCTGCGCCGCATTCGGTCCGAGTGGCCGGCTCCGCGCCTCAGGCGTCGGGCATGGCCGACTGAATGAAGCGGTCGGACGAGAGATCCTCCTCGTCGTAGCCCAGAAGTTCGGCGAGGCGGCCGCGGGCGCGGCTGACGCGGCTCTTCACCGTGCCGACCTTGCAGCCCATGATCGTCGCGGCCTCCTCGTAGGAGACGCCTTCCGCGCCCACGAGCACGAGGGCCTCGCGCTGGTCCGGCGGCAGCTTGGCGAGCGCCGTCTGCAGATCCTCCACGTCGAGCCGGTCGCCCTGATGCGGCGCGGTGGCGAGGCGGGCGGCGTAGGACCCGTCCTGATCCTCGACCTCGCGGACGCGCTTGCGATGGTCCGAGTAGAAGATGTTGCGCAGGATCGTGAAGAGCCACGCGTTGAGGTTGGTGCCCGGCTGGAAGCGGGCACGGTGCTGCCAGCCCTTGAGCAGGGTGTCCTGCACGAGGTCGTCGGAGCGGGCCGGGTTCGAGGTCAGCGACAGGGCGAAGGCGCGCAGGGACGGCACCGCGGCGAGCAGGCCGTTGCGGAAATCGGGATCGACCCGCTCACCCTGCGCCTTGAGGGCCGCTTCGAGCTTGCCGATCAGCTCGGAGAAGCGGACCGGCGTGTCCTCGCCCGCGCCCAGCGTGTCGTAGACGCTGCGGAGGTGATCGCCGAGATGGCTGCGGATCGAGTCGGAGAGTTTGGGACGGCCGTCAGTCATCGCGGGACGATCCAGGGTCGCTTCGGTATCGTTGCGCATCGGGTACTTCGCGATCGGGTCATTTCGGCAATCGGCGGGGCATCGCAGCACGCGGAAACCGCCCCGGCGAGGCGTTTAACATAGTTGTAGCGCATCGGCCGCGCACCGCACACCCGCGCCGCGCGAAATACTGCCACGCTTGCACACCGGACGGTCGGCCGTCGTCCGAAGGGTGAGATGATCCGTCGATCCTGCGGCGTGAATGCGGCAGATCGGCCGCGCCGGCTGGGGCCGCCGGTACGAGCGGCGTCAGGCCGCGCCGCGCATCTCGGGCGCCGGCCGCGACCGGCGCCGCGTCGCGCCCTTCATCACCCGCACGGCCCCGTCGGTGAGGACCAGGGTGTCGCCACGCTCCAGCTCGGTCCAGGTCTCGTCCCGCGTCAGCGCCCGCGTGGCGATCACGGTGACGATGTCGGCCTCGGTGGTCTCCTGCGCGAAATCGACCCGCCAGTCCTCGTCGATCAGCGTCGCCGTGCCGAAGGGCGCCCGGCGGGTGAGGTAGCAGAGCCTCTTGCCGCAATGGGCGTAGAGCACGCGGGCATCGGTGAGCAGCATGTTGAACACGCCGAGCTCCGACAGAGTGAGGGCGCATTCCGCGATCGCCGCCTCCAGGGCCGCGGCCCGCGGCGGCTTGGGGAACCGCTCCTGGAGCTGCGACAGGATCCAGCAGAAGGCGTGCTCGCTGTCGGTGGTGCCGACCGGCTCGAACCGGCCGAGGGGCAGCCGCTTCACCCCCTTGAGCTGGCCGTTATGGGCGAAGGTCCAGGGCCGGCCCCAGAGCTCGCGGGAGAAGGGGTGGGTGTTCTCCAGGCTGACGCGCCCGCGATTGGCCTTGCGGACATGGGCGACGACGATGCGGCTCTTGATCGGGTAGCGGCGCAGCAGCTTGGCGAGTTCGGAGCGGGCGCTCGGCTCCGGGTCGTGGAAGGAGCGGCAGCCGCGCCCCTCGTAGAAGGTGATGCCCCAGCCGTCGGCGTGCGGCCCGGTCTCGCCGCCGCGCCGGGCCAGAGCCGCGAAGGAGAAGCGGATGTCGGTCGGCACATTCGCGCTCATTCCGAGCAGTTCGCACATGGTCGCCGGGGTCTTCCGCTTCGCGCAGGATCGAGGGGGATGAGCAAACTTAGGAAGCTTCGGGAGGGCGAACAACCGATTTGCGGCGGGCATCCCCCGCCGCCGCGCCCATGCGCCCCCTCCCGCGCTCCCGCCCCGGCCAGGCGGGGGTGACGGCGAGCCCCGGGATCAGGCGCCGGACGGCGGGCGCCAGCCCCAGGGCCAGCCCGACGAGGCCGGCGAGCGCCAAGAGGTCGGTGAGGCCGAGGCGGAAGCCGCCGCGGAAGGCCGGCGTGACGAACCAGAACAGCTCGGCCCCGTGGACCCCCACCGCGAGCGCCGCCACGAGCCGGGTCCGGTTCTCGCCGGGGCGCAGCGTTAGGACCGCGGCGAGCGCCACGACGGCGGCGGCGGTCAGCGCCAGGACGCGGCCGTAGAAGCTCGAGCGCAGACCGTACCACGCGGCGGCCGCCGGGTCGGCGGCGGCGCCGAGCATCAGGAACTGCACGGCGTGCAGGCCGGCCCAGACGAGGAGCAGCACGGCGAGCGGGGTCAGGCGGTCGTGCCGGCGCCGGGCCGGCCCGACATCGGGCGGCGCGAGCAGGATCGCCGCGGCCAGCGCGAGGCTCGACCACGCCGCGAGCACCAGCAGGCCGAAGGCGCTGGCGTGGAAGCGCAGGCCGGGATCGGTGCCGGCCGCCATGACGAGATCGCCGGCCGCCAGCGTGCCGACCACGGTGTGGAGGCCGAGGCCGAGCACGGCGCGCCCGTCGTCGATCCGTCCGGCCTTGGCCCAGGGCTCGCCGCCGCGGCGGGCGAAGAGGAGGGCGAGCCCGGTCCAGAGCGCGAAGTAGAGGCCGAGGCGGCCGGCGAGGAACAGGGGCGTGTTGCCGAGGAGGACGAGCGGCCCGTCCGGCCCGGCGCTGCCCGGGGCCGGGTAGAGCAGGGCGGCGGCGAACGGGATCGGCAGGGCGAGGATCGCGGCCACCGGCATCAGCACCAGCAGGCCGCGCAGGGTCTCCAGCAGGGCGGTCTCGGGCTGCGGGCGCCACGCATCCGCCCGCTCGATCATGATGGCGACGGGCAGCGCCCCCGCGGGCAGGGCCAGGAGGCAGGTCCAGGCGGCGAGATACGAGGGCGCGAGCCGCGGCAGCCCGGCATGGTGGAGTGCCAGCAGCAGGCAGAGGAGTCCCGCGGCGAAGGCCGCCGCCGGACGGCGGGCCGGATCGAGGAAGTAGCCGGCGGCGGATTTCGCGCCCGCCGCCTTGCGCGCGGCCCCGCCCTTCTCCTCGGCACTCACCGCGGCTGCCCCGACGCGGCGGGGTCGTAGAGCGCCAGGGGACGCCCGGCCGCCGCCGGCAAGGCGTTGAGCCGCCGGGCGAGGGCGGCCGGGTTGAACGACGCCCCCGAGGGTCCGGTCGCGGGCTCGATCGCGAGGACGAACCGTCCGGCGAGGGCGGAGGGTGGGACGCGGCCGCTCCGCCCAGTCCTCAGGGCCGCGACGAGGGCGATCCCGAGCCCGAGGACGCCGCCCATCGCCGCGGCGGAGAGGGCGGGCACCGCCGCCATGGCCCAGGCGAGCGGCCAGGAGGGCAGCCAAGCGGTCGGCCAAGTCGCCGGCCATGCGGCTGGCCAGGAGGGCGGCCAAGATGGCGGCCAGGAGGCCGACGAGGCGAGGGCCGCGACGTCGGCGAGCCCCCCCGGCATCGCATCGGCGAAGCCCATGGCTCGGACAGCGAGGAAGGCCGCGGCACCGAGGAAGGCGCCGGACAGCGCGAAGCGGTTCAGGCTCGGCTCCCGCGCGTGCAGGGCGGCCGAGGCCTCGGGCATCGGCACGGGGCCGAAGGCGTCGAGCCGCGACGGCGCGTCGGGCCCCCAGAGCCCCCGCACCGCCTCGGTCAGTTCGGCCTCCGAGGCGAAGACCGCCAGAAGGCCCGGCCGAGGCCCCCGACCCGGCGACGGCTCGTCCCGGACATCGAGCCCGACCCGCGGTGCCCGCAACGCCGCGCCGGGGTTGTGGACGAGGGCGAGCTGCCGCGTCTCGGCGATCGAGACCGGCGGCACGAGACGGAAGAGGAGGAGCAGGCCGAGGGCGAACAGCCCGGCGGAGCCGAGGGCCCCGGCCGCCGCGGTCGAGAGGCCCGCGAGATCGGTCCCCGCCGCTCCGATCGGCGCGGCGAGCACGTGGTCGGCACCGAGGCCGGCGGTGACGAGGGCACCGATCAGGCCCAGCGCGAGGGCGCTGCGGCGGATGGGGGCGATCCAGAACAGCTGCGTGGAAAGAAGGCCGGCGAGCATGAGCGTCCAGAAGGCGGGGGCCTCGTCGCCGAGGAGCCTGCGGGTCAGGCGGGCCCGCTCGGCCGCATCGCCGTAGAGGAGCGCGGTGACGATCTCGGTGACGTGGCAATAGAGGGCGGCGAGGCCGAAGGCGAGGATCAGCCGTCCCAGGATGTCGAGGTGGCGGCCGGTGATGAGGCCGTCGAGCCGGAGGCTCCGGCGCAGGGCCACGGCGAGCGCGGCGGTCAGCCCCGCCCCCGAGAGCACCGCCTCGACCAGCAGGGCGACCGGGAGCAGGGTGTCGTGCCGATCGGTGCGAAGCGACGCGGCCAGGGCGAGATCGAACAGAGCCGCCACCGCCGCGAGGATGGCGAGCAGGGCGAAGCCTCGGCAGGCCCGGTCCCAGGCGCGCCATTGCAGCGCCGAGCCGCACCAGCCGGACGACAGCGCACGGTAGAGGCGGGCGCGCCGGCGATCCGGCCCCGTCGCGTACCCCGTGGCGAGCCGGTCGCGCAGAACCGCCAGATCCGGCAGCAGCGCCGCCGCCCAGAGCCCGCCTCCCGCCGCGAACAGGGCCGCCAGGCTCACCCAATGGAGCGGCAGCGGGTGGAGCGCGGCGAGACCGGCGCAGAGCAGGGCGGCGGTCTGGGCCAGCCGGCCGATCGCGCAGCGCCACGCGACCCCCGCGAGCAGCAGCAGCCCCGAGATCAGCAGGCATCCCGCGGCGAGCCCGATCCACCAGCCGGCCGCGGCCGCGGCGAGGGCGGCGGGCACGGCCGGGCGCAGGACGGCCCAGAGGACGACGAGAAGGAGCGCGCCGGCAAAGGCGAGCCGGCGACGGCCGAGGGGCGCGACCACCGCCTCCGTCAGCGCCGCACCGATCGAGAAGACCGTCTCGCCGGCCCCGATCACCGGCGCCCCGTAGAGGGAGGCGGCCTCGGATCCGGGCGCAGATCCGGGCTGGAGGACGCGTTCGCTCATCGGCTCACCGGCCCGCCATCGGGCGCCCGCGGCCTTCGCAGGGAAGGGGCGGGGCAGGCGCTGGAATGTCGCGCACGACCATCCGGCATCGTCCGGTGAGAGGGAGGGTTTAGGCCCGCCGAACGGAATGGCCGGGAACCCGCGCGAAAGGCAGGCCCTTCGCGACGAAGACGCCGGCACGCCCCACCCGCCATGTGCTCTCCCGCACCAAAGAGCAACGCGCCCGCGGGAATGCAATGCGACACGCGGGCCGGCCGGGCTTGCACCGCGGCATTTCCATGCGAAGAGGACGGTCCGTGACGGCCTCCTCACGCGCCTGCCCGCCGGACTTGCCCCTCACAGCGCAGAAGCCTTCGCCCGATGCCGCTTCCCACCGCCGCGAACCCGCCCGGCAAGGCTCCTCCCGGCAAGGCTCCTCCCGGCAAGGCTCCTCCCGGTGCCCGGAATGCCGATGGAGCGTAACCCCGTCCGGTTCGCCTTCGCCTCGTCGCCGCGCCGGCACGCGGCGGCGCTCGGGCTGGCGGTGGGTCTGGGGTTGCCGCTGGCGCTGTTCGTGCTGCTGTGCCTGCGCGACCTCATCGCGGTCCTCACCCGCAGCAGCCCGGAGCTTCTGCCCTTCCTGCGGATCGCCCTGCCGCTGCCGGGGCAGCACGGCAGCGAGGCGGCGATCCTGTTCCAGGGCTGGAGCCTGTCGCCGGCCGAGCTGCCGCTGATCGCCCTGAGTTCGCTCGCCGCCGCCGCCCTGCTGCTGTCCGCCCTCGGCGCGGCGGTCGCCTTCCTCTGCTTCTCCGTCCAGGCACGGGCCACGGCCCGGCTGCGGGCCCGGGCCACCGAGGCGATCCTCGCCTCGCCGCCGGGGGCGCGCGAGGATCTGCGGGCTCTGCCCGGCCTCGTCGGCCAGGCCCTGACGCGGATGGGCTCGCTCGCCGCCGTCGGCATCGTCGTGCCGGGCCTGACGCTCGCCGCGATCCTGCTC
>NZ_BPRD01000498.1 GCF_022179745.1 Methylorubrum podarium | reverse complement strand
CCTTCGCGGGCTACGAGTTCGAGCACGCCTTCAACGAGACCTGGAGCTTCCGCCAGAACCTCCGCTACTCGTTCAGCGACGCCTTCCAGAACTCCTACCTCAACCAGACCGGCTACGCCGACGCGGCGCAGACGCAGCTGGCGCGCTACCAGTTCCTGACGAGTTCGAAGGTCGGGATCTTCCAGGTCGACAACCAGGCCGAGGCGCGCTTCTTCACCACCGCGCCCGAAGGCTTCACCGGCGCCGACGCGGCGCGCTACCAGCGCCTCGTCGCGCGGACGGCCCTGCGCCGATACGGCGGCGATTGCTACGCCTACGGCCTGCTGGCCTCGGGCCATTGCGACCTGATCGCCGAGACCGGCCTGCAGCCCTACGACGTCATGGCGCTGGTGCCGGTGATCCGGGCGGCGGGCGGGGTCATCACCGACTGGAACGGCGAGGACCTTACCCTCGACTTCGACGGGCGCGTGCTCGCGGCGGCGACCCCGGACCTGCACGCCGAGGCGCTGGCGATCCTGCGGGGGTGAAGCCGCCGGAACCGGCGGTTTCCGCCGCGTCGCGGTTTGCCAAGGGGATGTCGCTGGTGTGGAAGCGACGCGGACCCCGCCGAACAATAATTCCCGAAAGCCAGATACGGCTCGGGAGGTCCCCATGCTCGATGTGACGCCGACCCCGCTGCAGCGCCTCCTGCGCGAGCGTCGCCCCGGCTACACCCTCGCGGCCCCGTTCTATCTCAGCCCCGAGGTGTTCGAGGCCGACATGGAGGTCATCTTCGGGCGCCACTGGATCTATGTCGGCGTCGAGCCCGACGTGCCGGAGGCCGGCGACGTGATGGTCGTCGATATCGGCAAGGCCTCGGTCGCCATCGTGCGCGACGACGACAACGAGATCCGCGCCTTCCACAACGTCTGCCGCCACCGCGGCGCGCGCCTCGTCCACGAGGAGAAGTCCACCGTCGGCAACCTCGTCTGCCGCTACCATTCCTGGACCTACGACCTCACCGGCAACCTCATCCACGCCGAGCATATGGGCCCGGACTTCAACAAGGGCTGCCACGGCCTCAAGCCCGTGCACATCCGCTCGCTCGCCGGCCTGCTCTTCATCTGCCTCGCCGACGAGCCCCCGGCCGATTTCGACGACATGGCCGCGCGGCTCGGCCCCTATCTCGAGCCGCACAACGTGCGCGAGACCAAGGTCGCCTTCCAGAAGGACATCATCGAGCCCGGCAACTGGAAGCTCACGATGGAGAACAATCGCGAGTGCTACCATTGCGGCGCGAACCATCCCGAGCTGACCGTGCCGCTCTTCGCCTACGGCTTCGGCTTCGCCCCCGAGGAGATGGACGAGCACGACCGCGCCAACGCCGAGCGCTACGGCTGCCTGCTCAAGACCCGCCACGCGGAGTGGGAGACCGAAGGGCTGCCCTCGAAGGAGATCGACGAGCTCGACACGATGGTCACGGGCTTCCGCACCGAGCGGCTGCCCCTCGACGGCGACGGCGAGTCCCACACCATCGACACCAAGGCCGCCTGCAGGAAGCTCCTCGGCAACCTCACCAGCGCCAAGGCCGGCGGCCTCTCGGTCTGGACCCAGCCGAATTCCTGGCACCACTTCCTCGGCGACCACATCGTCACCTTCTCGGTGCTGCCGCTCGATGCCGAGCGCTCGCTGCTGCGCACCAAGTGGCTGGTGCACAAGGACGCGGTCGAGGGCGTCGATTACGATCTCGCCAACCTCATCAGCGTCTGGGAAGCGACGAACGATCAGGACAGCGAGCTCGTCGGCATCTGCCAACAGGGCGTGTCGAGCCCGGCCTACGAGCCCGGCCCCTACTCGCCGCACACCGAGATGCTCGTGGAGAAGTTCTGCAACTGGTACGTCGGCCGCATGGCCGCGCATCTGGGGCGCTGAGCCATGGCGTCGGTCCCCGCCTCGGCCGAGCCGGCCGCCGCGCGGCTCGCGGCCTCCGCGCCCTGGGATGCGGAGGCCGACGACGCCCTGGTCTGTCTCGCGGTGCGCGACGAGACGCACGACGTGAAGACCTTCGTGCTCGCCCCGAAGGAACCCCGGCGCTTCGCCTACGCGCCGGGCCAGTTCCTGACCTTCTCCTTCGAGATCGGCACGGACACGATCCACCGCTGCTACACGATCTCCTCGGCGCCGACCCGGCCGAACGCGGTCTCGTTCACCGTCAAGCGCGTGCCCGGCGGCCCGGTCTCGAACTGGCTGCACGACAATCTGAAGCCCGGCGCGGTCGTGCGGGCCCTGGGGCCGATGGGCGAGTTCTCCTGCTTCACCCATCCGGCGAAAAAATACCTGCTCCTGTCGGGCGGCAGCGGCGTGACGCCGATGATGTCGATGGCGCGCACCTTCCACGATCTCGGTGAGGCCCGCGACGTGGCCTTCGTCCACTCCGCCCGCTCGCCCGCCGACATCGTGTTCCGGGGCGAACTGGAGACGATGGCCCGGCTCGATCCCGGCTTCCGCTTCCACGCGGTCTGCGAGACGGATTCCCCGGACGAGGTCTGGGCGGGTCCGAAGGGCCGGCTGTCGCTGGAGATCCTGCGGGAGGCGGTGCCGGACTTCCTCGATCGGGAAATCTTCGTCTGCGGCCCCAAGCCCTACATGGACGCGGTGCGGACCATGCTGAAGGATGCCGGCTTCGACATGGCCCGGCACCATCAGGAGAGCTTCGACTTCGGCGAATTGTCGGAGTCCGAGCAGGCGGCGGCGACGGAGGCCGAGAAGGAACTCGACGCCGGGGCCGCGCCCGCGGGCGGCGTGCGCACCTTCCGGGTGGAGTTCGCCAAGACCCGCCGGGTGCTCGAATGCCCGGAGAACGAGACGGTGCTCGACGCCGCCCGCAAGGCCGGCATCCGCCTGCCCTCCTCCTGCGCCAAGGGCTTGTGCGGCACCTGCAAGTCGAAGCTCACCTCCGGCACCGTCGCCATGACGCATGCCGGCGGCATCCGTCAGCGCGAGATCGATGCCGGCATGGCGCTGCTGTGCTGCTCCAAGCCGACGAGCGACCTCGTCATCGAGCGCTGAGATCCCGCCGCCCGCGGCGGCCGGTCCTCCCAGCGTCCCAAGCTCCCCCCATCGCCTTCGGGAGTCGTCCCGTGATCGCCAATGCCGACGCGCTTCTGAAGCCGCTGACCATCAAGGGCCTCACCATCCGCAACCGGGTGATGTCCACGAGCCACGCCCCCGGCTACGGCCGGGACGGCAAGCCGCAGGAGCGCTACCAGCTCTATCACGCCGAGAAGGCCAAGGGCGGCATCGGGCTCACCATGTTCGGCGGCTCGTCCTCGGTCGCCGTCGACAGCCCCGCCGCGCCCTGGAACCAGATCTCGGTCGCCGACGACTCGGTGATCCCGTACTTCCGGCAATTCGCCGACCGCGTGCACGCGCATGGCGGCAAGCTGATGATCCAGCTCACCCATATGGGCCGGCGCACCAAGTGGGACACCGAGCACTGGCTCCCCACGATCTCGCCCTCCCCCCGGCGCGAGCCCGCCTCCCGCACCATCCCGAAGGAGATGGAGGCGGAGGACATCGCCCGCGTCGTGAAGAGCTTCGCGCAAGCCGCGCGCCGCTGCCGCGAGGGCGGGCTCGACGGCTGCGAGGTCTCCGCCGCCCACGGCCACCTGATCGACCAGTTCTGGTCGCCGTCGGTCAACCAGCGCACCGACAGGTACGGCGGCAGCCTGGAGAACCGGATGCGCTTCGGCATCGAGGTGCTGGAGGCGATGCGCGCCGAGGTCGGCGACGACTACGTCATCGGCATCCGCATGTCCGGCGACGA
The DNA here is from genome assembly GCF_022179745.1 of Methylorubrum podarium. Classification (GTDB taxonomy): domain Bacteria; phylum Pseudomonadota; class Alphaproteobacteria; order Rhizobiales; family Beijerinckiaceae; genus Methylobacterium; species Methylobacterium podarium. The sequence goes on along the minus strand of NZ_BPRD01000498.1, from coordinate 3,737 downwards.
GATGATCGCCGACGGCCTCAGCCAGGACGACTGCGTCGCGATCGCGTCCGAATACGCCAAGCGCGGGCTCGTCGACTTCCTCAACATCCTCGGCGGCCAGGCGCGCGACCACATCGCCCACGCGATCTCGCTGCCGAACATGTCGTTCCCGGTGGCGCCGTTCCTGTTCCTGCCGAGCGCGATCAAGCGCGAGGTCGACGTGCCGGTCTTCCACGCCCAGCGCGTGACCGACCTCGCCACCGCCGCCCGCGCGGTGGCGGAGGGCCATGTCGACATGGTGGCGATGACCCGCGCCCACATCGCCGACCCGCATCTCGTGAAGAAGCTCTCCGAGGGCCGGGCCGACGACATTCGGCAGTGTGTCGGCGCGGGCTACTGCATCGACCGGATCTATGTCGGCGGCGACGCGCTCTGCATCCAGAACGCCGCCACGGGCCGCGAGGCCACCATGCCGCACGAGATCCGCAAGGCGGATCTGCGCCGCCGCGTGGTGGTGATCGGCGCCGGCCCCGGCGGGCTGGAGGCGGCCCGCGTCTGCGCCGAGCGCGGCCACGCGGTCGTGCTGTTCGAGAAGGGTGCGGCTGCCGGCGGCCAGATCTCGATCGCGGCCAAGGCCGGCTGGCGCGAGGCGATGTCGGGCATCACCCGCTGGCTGGTGTCGCAGGTGACGAAGCTCGGCGTCGATCTGCGCCTCAACACCGAGGCGACGGAAGAGGCTGTGCTCGCGGAAAAGCCCGATGTCGTCATCGTGGCGACCGGCGGCACGCCGTTCCGCGGCCACGCCAAGGGCGCCGAGCAGCACGCGGTCACCACCACCGAGGTGCTGACCGGCGCGGTCGAGCCCACCGGCTCGGTCCTGCTCTACGACGAGATGGGCCAGCACAACGCCGCGTCGGTGGCCGAGCAGCTGGCCAAGCGCGGCTGCCTCGTCGAGATCGCCACCCACGACCGCATGATCGCGGAGGAGGTCGGCACCACCAACCAGCCGATCCACCTGCGCGAATTGTACAAGCTCGGCGTGGTGATGAGCCCGAACATGGAGCTGATCGAGATTTTTCCGGAGGGCAACCGGCTGGTGGCGGCCCTGCGCAACACCATGACGGATGCGGAGGAGGAGCGGGTCGTCGATCGCGTGGTGGTCGATCACGGCACGCTCCCCGTGGACGGGCTCTACCGCGCGCTGAAGGCGTCTTCCGTCAACCACGGCCAGACCGACCAAGACGCGCTGCTGCGCGGCGAGCCGCAGCCCTACGACCTGTCGAAGGGCTACGCCCTCTACCGCATCGGCGACGCGGTGGCCGGCCGCAACATCCACGCGGCGATCTATGACGCCCTCAGGTTGTGCAAGGATCTGTGAGGCGCTGAGCGGCGCCGCGTTCCCCCTCCCCCCTCTGCGGGGGAGGGTGGCCCCCGAAGGGGGTCGGGAGAGGGGAAACCCCGTCGCCGGATCGGTCGCAGCAGCGGACGAGGTGCGCCCCCTCCGGCACCGTCGCTCCCCTCTCCCGCCTGCTCCGCAGGCACCCTCCCCCGCAGAGGGGGGAGGGAGGTGCGGTCGCAGAGAGTGAGTTTCTTAACGTCGCCAAGCCCTTAGGCCCACCGTCATGACCAGCTTCGTGCCCCTGACCACGGTGTTCCCCGGCCTCGTCTGGCTGATGGCGGCGCTCGCCCTCGTCCAGACCGCGCGCCGGGCCGCGCTCTGGCGCGTCGGCGCGGCGGCGCCGGTGGCGTGGCTCGACGGGCTCGCCAAGCTGCCGAAGCGCTACCTCGTCGATGTCCACCACGTCGTGGCGCGCGATCCTTACGCCTCGCGCATGCACGCGGTCGTGGCCGGCGGCCTGCTCGCGTCCTCGATCCTGACCGCCCTGGCGATCCTGCCGCCGCTCGCCGGCTTCCGGCCCTACTGGTTCCTCGTGGCGCTCGCCTTCGGGGTGACGGCCGTCGGTTCGCTCCTCGTTGGCGCCCGGCGCTACCCGGCAAAGCAGAAGCGCCTCTCCGCCGGCCGCTTCCAGATCCTGCCCTTCCTCCTCGTCGCCTACGCCGTCGGCGGCACGCTCACCGCGCTGCTGCTGGCCCTCGGCGGCGGCGGCCTGCTCGGCTCGGTCGCGCTGGCGCTCGCGGCGGCGGGCGGGCTCGGCCTCGCCTTCGAGGTGCGCCACGGCCCGATGCGCCACGCCGCGGCCGGCGCGCTCCACCTCGTCGCCCATCCCCGGCCCGGCCGGTTCGAGGGCTGGCCCGACACCGCGCTGCAGCCCCTCGACCTCGACGCGCCGCGCCTCGGCGCGGAGATGCCCGCCGACTTCACCTGGAACCGGCTCCTCTCCTACGACGCCTGCGTCAGCTGCGGGCGCTGCGAGATCGCCTGCCCGGCCTTCGCCGCCGGCCAGCCGCTCAATCCCAAGAAGCTGATTCAGGATCTCGTCGCCGGCCTCTCCCCGGCCGAGCCTGCTTACGCGGGCAATCCCTATCCCGGCGGCCGGGCGGCGGAGGGCGAGCGCGGGGCGCTGGCCCGGCTGATCGGGCCGGACGCGCGCATCCACCCGGACACGCTGTGGTCCTGCACCACCTGCCGCGCCTGCGTCGAGGAATGCCCGATGATGATCGAGCACGTCGACGCCGTGGTCTCCCTGCGCCGCCACGAGACGCTGGAGCGCGGGGCCTTGCCGGAGAAGGCGGTCGTGCCGGTGACGGAGCTGCGCCAGGCCGGCGATCCCGGCGGGCGCCCGCTGGCGTCGCGCACCGACTTCGCCGCCGGGGTCGAGCTGCCGCGCATCGCCGAGCGTGGCGGGGCCGAGATCCTGCTCTGGCTCGGCGAGGGCGCCTACGATCTGCGCTACGGCCGCTCGCTCCGCGCCCTGGTGCGGCTCTTACGCGAGGCCGGCGTCGATTTCGCGGTTCTGGGGGCGGAGGAGCGCGACACCGGCGACCTCGCCCGGCGCCTCGGCGACGAGGCGACCTTCCAGGCGCTGGCGCGGGAGAACGTCGCGACCCTTCGAAAATACCGCTTCGAGCGGATCGTCACCGCCGACCCGCACGCGCTGCACGCCCTGCGCAACGAGTACCCGGCCATGGGCGGGCGCTACACGGTGGTGCACCACACCGCCTTCCTGCTGGAGCTGATCCGGGCGGGCAAGCTCACCCCCGGCCGCCTGCCGGACCTCTCGGTCACCTATCACGACCCCTGCTACCTCGCCCGCTACAACGGGGAGACCGAGGCGCCCCGCGCCGTCCTCGACGCGATCGGCGTCGCCCGCAGCGAGATGACCCGCTCGGGCCGCCGGGCGATGTGCTGCGGCGGCGGCGGCGGCGCGCCGGTGAGCGACGTGCCGGGCGAGCGGCGCATCCCCGACATCCGCATGGCCCAGGCGGCCGAGACCGGCGCCGGCATCGTCGCCGTCGCCTGCCCCTCCTGCACGGCGATGCTGGAGGGCGTGACCGACCGCAAGGCGGAGATCCGCGACGTGGCCGAATTGCTGCTCCAGGCGGTGGAGGCGGGCCGATGAGCCGCCCGCGCCGCGATCCGAGGGCCGAGCGGGCCTCCCACCGCGTGGCCGGCGAGGGCCCCCGCCCGCGCTACGACCGCACCCGGACGGCCGCCGGTTCCGGACGGCTCCGCCGCAATCCGCGGGCCGAGCGCGCGGCGCAGCGCATCGGCGGCGGGGCGCGGCGGAGCCGTCCGGAACCGGCGGCCGTCCGGGTGCGGTCGTAGCGCGGGCGGGGGCCCTCGCCGGCCACGCGGT
>NZ_BPRD01000497.1 GCF_022179745.1 Methylorubrum podarium | reverse complement strand
CGAGCGCCTCGACCTCGCAGATGAGGACGTCGTGGGTGCCGACCTCGTGCCGGTCGACGATCCGGCAGTCGAACGCGACGAGGGCCTCCGGCAGGACCGGCGCTCCGGTCCGCAACGTATACCAGACCCGTCCCTCGAAGCGCTTGTCCCGCGGCACGCGTCCGGCGAAATCGGCGGCGATGCCCTCGTGCGCCGCCGTGAGCGTGTTGATGCAGAGCACGCCGTTGCGCAGAAAGACCGGATAGGCGGAGGAGTTGCGGTTGAGGCAGACCAGCAGCGTCGGCGGGCCGTCGCTGACGCTGCACACCGAGGTCGCGGTGAGGCCCGCCCGGCCGCCGGGGCCGTCGGTGGTGACGAGATGCACCGCGCTCGCGAGTTGGGCCATCGCCTCGCGATAGGCCGAGGCGGACACGGCCTCGAGGTCGGATGAAGTCATGGTGTTCGCCTCTCGGGGCCGGATCGGGTCCCGATCGCTGAGCAGGACGTCGCAAGGCTCGGTTGAGCGCTCGCGAAAGCATGACGCGGTGGGCGTTCCGGCCGTTCCGGTCAAGGGCCGGATCGGTCATCCGCGGCCGATCTCGGTCGCGTCGAGCCCGATGCCGCCGAAGATCGGTGCGGGATGGCACCGGGCGGACCGGGACGGTCATCTTGCGGACCGGGTCGCCCCTGTCCGATGAAGCGCGGGTCCTGTTCCCCGGAGGCCGTGCCATCCTCGCCGTCGACCCTCACGGCCCCGCGCCGTCCCGCCAGCGCTCGCACGGCATCGTGCGGCTGCGCGTCGCCCCGGCCGGCCCCGCGGCGGACGCCCCGACGCGGATCGTCGATCTCGCCGAGAGCGGTCCCCTGCGCCTTCGCTTTCCCCGACAGGGCGCCGAGCGGATGCTGGAAGGCGTTCTGGTCAATACCGGCGGCGGCGTCGCCTGCGGCGACGTGTTCGAGGTGTCGGTGGCGGTGGACGCGGGCGGGGCCTGCGTGCTGACCACGACCGCGGCGGAAAAGATCTACCGCTCGGACGGGCCGGAGGCGGCGGTCGTCAACAACGTGAGCGTCGGCGCGGGAGCCCGTCTCGACTGGCTGCCGCAGGAGACGATCCTGTTCGACCGGGCCCGGCTCCGGCGCCGCTTCGAGGCGGATCTTGCCGGCGACGCCGCTTTGCTCGTGGCCGAGATCGCGGTGCTCGGCCGCGCCGCCCGAAACGAGAGCCTGCACGAGGCCCTGTTCGAGGATCGCTGGCGCATCCGCCGCGACGGCCGCCTCATCTACGCCGACAGCCTGCGCCTCGAAGGGGCGGTCACCGACCTCATGGCCCGGACGGCAATCGGCGGCGGCGCCCGCGCGCTGGCGACGATCCTCGACCTCTCGCCCGGTGCCGAGGCCCGGCTCGACGAGGCCCGCGCTCTCCTCGGCGCGCTGCCCGCCGCGGTGGAGGCCGGCGCGAGCGCCTGGAACGGTCACCTCGCCGTGCGAATGCTGGCGCCCGCGGTCGCCCCCCTGCGCGAGGGCGCCGCCCGTTTCCTCGCCGCGTGGCGTGGACGGCCGATGCCGCGCGTCTGGCAGAGCTGACCGATCGGGCCGAGCCGCTTGACCTCGGCCCGAGCATGATCCTTGCTCGCACCGATCCTCACGCCCGGCCGCCTCTCACCTCAGCTCCTTGCCTCAGGACGCCCGCCTTGCTCCTCACGCCCCGCGAGAAAGACAAGCTCCTCGTCGCCATGGCCGCGCAGGTCGCCCGCAACCGGCTGGCCCGGGGGGTGAAGCTCAACCATCCGGAGGCGGTCGCCCTCATAACCGATTTCGTCGTGGAGGGCGCCCGCGACGGCCGCTCCGTCGCCGAGCTGATGCAGGCGGGCGCGACCGTCCTCGACGCCTCGCAGGTGATGGAGGGGGTGCCGGAGATGATCCACGACATCCAGGTCGAGGCGACGTTCCCGGACGGCACCAAGCTCGTCACGGTCCATCACCCGATTCGCGGCATTCCCTCGGCGGACGTGCCCGGCACCGTCACCACGATGCCCGGCGAGATCGTCTTCAACGAGGGCGCGCCGCGGACCGTGATCGAGGTCGCCAATACCGGCGACCGCCCAATCCAGGTCGGCTCGCATTATCACTTCTTCGAGGTGAACCCCGGCCTCGTCTTCGACCGCGACAAGGCGCGCGGCCAGCGCCTCGACATCGCGCCGGGCACGGCGGTGCGCTTCGAGCCCGGCTCGACCCGCGAGGTGGCGCTGGTGCCGCTCTCCGGGTCTCGGACCGTGTTCGGGTTCCGCGGCGACGTGATGGGGCCGCTGTGAGCGCGATCGATCGGGACCCACGCTCCCCAGGAAACCATCTTCGACCATGCCGTCGCGCAAGCGCGGGCGACGTTGTGACGGCGGCGCCGAGCAACGCCGCTCCGGGCCATGCTCCGGCCGGGACGTGACGCCGTCGCCGCTCTCGGCTAGAGCGCGTCTCGGCGAAGCGGCAACCGCTCCGTCGCAGCCATACGCGTAGAACGGGAACCGGGAGACGCCGACCCGATGCAATCGGGTCCGATGCGGCTCTCGGCGCGCGGTCGACCGCTTCCTCAGCCACTGGGTGGGCAGACGATGAGCCTGACCGAAGAGGTGCACGAGCGCGATCAAGGCATGTTGGTGCTCGATGCCGAGGCGCATCCGGTATCGACGAAGAAGCGCGCGGTCTGCGCCCTCTCCGGCGTCGAGATGAGTCGCCGCAACCTCGTGCCGGTCGCGAGCCTGCGCGCGGCCCTGGCCGAGCATATCCGGACCGACTATCCTGGGCTGCCCGACGACGCGCTCATCAGCGTCAAGGAACTCGCCAAGTACCGGACCCGCTACGTCGCCGAACTTCTGGCGGAGGAGCACGGCGAGTATTCCGACCTCGACCGGCAGGTGGCCGAGAGCATCGCCGCCCAGGACACGATCGCCGAGAACATCGAGGAAGACTACGACGAGCACCGCACCTTCGGCGAGCGCGTCTCGGACGGGCTCGCCGCCTTCGGCGGGTCCTGGGCCTTCCTGATCAGCTTCGCCCTGGTGCTGGTGACGTGGATGGCGGTGAATGTCACCATCGGTGACACCAAGGCGTTCGACCCCTACCCGTTCATCCTGCTCAACCTCGTCCTGTCCTGCCTCGCGGCGATCCAGGCGCCGATCATCATGATGAGCCAGAGCCGGCAGGACAAGAAGGACCGGCTGCGCTCGAACAACGACTACCGCGTCAACCTGAAGGCGGAGCTCGAAATCCGGCATCTGCACGAGAAGATGGATCACCTCGTCACGAAGCAGTGGCAGAGACTCGCGGAGATCCAGCAGATCCAGCTCGAGATGCTCCAGGAGATGCGCACCCGCGTGGCGCGCAAGCCCGTCGTCAAGGTCAAGAAGGTCGTGCGGAAGAAGCGTTCGAAGCCGACGGCCCCCGAGGCCGCGCCGCCCGCGAACCCGGCCGACCCGGCATCCGGTCCTCCGGTCTCGTCCGAATCGGCGGGCTGAACACAGCGCATGCCCCGTCCTCCCGGCATCGATCCTGCCTGCTTCCCCCGGCGTCCCTGAACCCGAGCGTCCCCCATGTCCGCCCGTCTGCCCCGCGCCGCCTATGCCGACATGTTCGGACCGACCACCGGCGACCGAATCCGGCTCGCCGACACGAGCCTGGAGATCGAGGTCGAGCGCGACCTCACGGTCTACGGCGAGGAGGTGAAGTTCGGCGGCGGCAAGGTGATCCGCGACGGGATGGGCCAGTCGCAGGCGACCAATGCGGAGGGGGCCGTCGATACCGTCATCACCAACGCGGTCGTGCTCGACCATTGGGGCGTGGTGAAGTGCGATGTCGGCATCGTCCGCGGCCGCATCGTCAGGCTCGGCAAGGCCGGCAATCCGGACGTGCAGCCGAAGGTCGACATCGTCGTCGGCCCCGGCACCGAGGTGATCGCGGGTGAAGGCAAGATCCTCACCGCCGGCGGTTTCGACAGCCATATCCACTTCATCTGCCCGCAGCAGATCGAGGAGGCGCTCTGCTCCGGCGTCACGACCATGCTCGGCGGCGGCACCGGCCCCGCGCACGGCACCTTCGCCACCACCTGCACGCCCGGGCCCTGGCACATCGCCCGGATGATCGAGGCGGCGGATTCCTTTCCGATGAACCTCGCCTTCGCCGGCAAGGGCAACGCCTCGGTGCCCGGCGCGCTGGAGGAGATGATCCGCGCCGGCGCCTGCGCGATGAAACTGCACGAGGATTGGGGCACGACGCCCGCGGCGATCGACACCTGCCTCTCGGTGGCGGACGCCCACGACGTGCAGGTCATGATCCACACCGACACGCTCAACGAATCGGGCTTCGTCGAGGACACGATCGCGGCCTTCAAGGGCCGCACCATCCACGCCTTCCACACCGAGGGCGCGGGCGGCGGCCACGCGCCGGACATCATGAAGGTGGCGGGCCTCGCGAACGTGCTCCCGTCCTCGACGAACCCGACCCGGCCCTTCACGAAAAACACCATCGACGAGCATCTCGACATGCTGATGGTGTGCCACCACCTCGACCCGTCGATTCCCGAAGACCTCGCCTTCGCCGAGAGCCGCATCCGCAAGGAGACCATCGCGGCCGAGGACATCCTGCACGACATCGGCGCGCTCTCGATGATGTCCTCGGACAGCCAGGCGATGGGCCGGGTCGGCGAGGTGGTGATCCGCACCTGGCAGACCGCCGACAAGATGAAGCGCCAGCGCGGCGCCCTGCCGGGCGATGCGTCGGGCAACGACAACCTGCGCGCCCGGCGCTACGTCGCGAAGTACACGATCAACCCGGCCATCGCCCACGGCGTGTCGCGCCATATCGGCTCGGTCGAGGCGGGTAAGCTCGCCGACCTCGTCCTGTGGACCCCGGCCTTCTTCGGCGTGAAGCCGGACCTCGTGCTCAAAGGCGGCATGATCGCCACCGCGCCGATGGGCGACCCCAACGCCTCGATCCCGACGCCACAGCCGGTGCATTACCGGCCGATGTTCGGCGCCTACGGCCGCGCGCCCTTCGCCACCGCCCTCACCTTCGTCTCGAAGGCGGCGATCGAGGACGGCGTGAAGGAGCGGCTGCGCGTCTCCAAGGAACTCGTGGCGGTGGAGAACGTGCGCGGCGGCATCTCGAAGAAGAGCATGATCCTCAACGACGCGACCCCGGTGATCGAGATCGACCCCGAGACCTACGACGTGCGCGCCGACGGCGAATTGCTGGTCTGCGAGCCGGCGGAGGTTCTGCCGATGGCGCAGCGCTATTTCCTGTTCTGAGCTATGATCGGCTGCCGACAGGAAGCCCCGCGATGACCAAGGCCGCGCTGAGGCCGCCACCGGCGGCCGACCTCTACGAGACGGATTTCTACGCCTGGACCCAGGCCCAGGCCGACTTGCTGCGCGCTGGTCGATTCGAAGAACTCGATCTTCGCAATCTGATCGACGAGGTCGCCAGCGTGGGGAGCAGCGAGAAGCGCGAGATCGAGAGCCGCCTCGACATTCTTCTGGCGCATCTTCTCAAGTGGAAGTTCCAGCCGGGTGCTCGGTCGAGCAGCTGGCAGGCGACGCTATGGGAGCAGCGCAAGCGGATTGGGCGAATCGTGAAGACGAGTCCAAGCTTGAAACGCTATCCGGCCGAGGTTTTCTCGGACAGTTATGTCACCGCTCGCCTGGAAGCCGCCAAGGAGACGGGGATCGATTTCACCCTGTTCCCCGAGCAGCCGCCCTTCACCGTCGAGCAGGCGCTCGATCCGGATTACCTCCCGAAGGAGCCCAGTCTCCTGGATCAGTCGTGATCGCATGATCCGCGCCACCCGCGTCATCCGTCGCGACCATCTCGGCTCCGGCGAGATCGTCGACCGCATCGTGCTCGATTCGGGCGACCGTCATCGCCGCCGCATGGCGATGCGCGGCGTCGGCGGCACCGCCTTCCTGCTCGACCTCGGCGAGGCCACCGTGCTCGAGGACGGCGATGCGCTGGCGCTGGAGGACGGCCGCCTCGTATGGGTCGAGGCGGCGCCGGAGGCTTTGCTCGAGATCCGCGCGCCCTCCCCGCTCGCCCTCAAGCGACTGATCTGGCACATCGGCAACCGCCACATCCCGGCCGAGATCGGCGAGGAAACGGTGTGGATCGCGCACGACCACGTACTCGCCGAGATGGTGCGGGGGCTGGGCGGCAGCGCCGAGCCGGTGACGCGGCCGTTCCGGCCCGAGGGCGGCGCCTATGCCGGCGGGCATGGTCATGGTCATGGCCACGGCCACGATCATTCGCACGATCACCCGCACGCCCATGATTGACGCCCTGCGGCTGATGGCGTGGCTGTCCCCGACCTATCCGGTCGGCGCCTTCGCCTACTCGCACGGGCTCGAATGGGCGGTGGAGTGCGGCGACGTGCGGGATGCCGCCACCCTGGCCGACTGGCTCGCCGATGTGCTGGAGCGCGGCGCGGGGCGCAACGACATGATCCTCTGCGCCGCCGCCCACCGCGCCGCGGCAGCGGGGGACGGAGTGGGCCTCGCCGAGGCCAACGACCTCGCCCTGGCGCTCGCCCCCTCGCGCGAGCTTCACCTGGAGACGAGTCAGCAGGGCCGCAGCTTCCTCGACGCGACGCTGCGGGCCTGGCCCTGCCCAGGCCTCTTGACGGTCGCCGACCGGCTCGC
>NZ_BPRD01000496.1 GCF_022179745.1 Methylorubrum podarium | reverse complement strand
CGCGAAGCCCCGGCCGGCGGCGCCCGCGCGGGCGGCCTCGATGGTGGCGTTGAGCGCGAGCAGGTTGGTCTGGTCGGCGATCGAACGGATCATCGCCACCACCGCATCGACCTTGCGCGCGTTCTCGGCGAGCTGGCGCACTGTCTGATCGGTCGTCTCGGCCTGGGCCGCGATCTTCTGGGCGCGTTCGGAGACGCTGCCGACCTGCCCCGAGATCTCCTGGATCGAGGCCGTCATCTGCTCCGAGTTCGCCGCGACCGAGGCGGCGCGCTGCCGGGCCTCCTCGGCCGAGCGCGACAACTCCTCCGCCGAGTGTCCCATCCGCTCCACCGCCGAGCGCACCGCCTCGACCACCTGCGCGACGTCCGTCGACATCTGGACCTGCGCCGTGATCACCGACCACGTGACCATCGGGCCGACATACTCGCCCTCGGGCCCGTGGATGGCCGAGACGCGCAGATCCAGCGTCTCGGGGCCGACCCGGATCTTGGCCCGGTGCGGCAGGCGGCTGCTGTCGGCCAGCATCGCCCGCTGGTGGTGCGGGTTCTTGTGGAACACGTCGAACGAGCGGCCCAGCATCTCCGAGACCTTGATCGGCAGATGCTGCTCGATCGTGGCGAGCGTCGTCTTCGAGGTCTGGTTCAGATAGTTGATCTTGAACTCGTCCTTCGGGTCGGCCGTCATGACGGCGACGGGCATGCCGTCGATCATCGTCAGGAGCCGGCTCGTCTCGTTCTTCTTGGCGGTGATGTCGGTCGCGAACTTCATCACCCGCTCCGGCGTGCCGTCCGCCCCGAGCACCGGGTTGTAGGTCGCCTCCAGCCAGATCTTGCGGCCGGATTTGTCGAAGCGAAGGAACTCGCCCGACGCGTAGTGGCCGCCGCGCAGCGTCTCCCAGAAGGCGCGGTACTCGGCGGTCTCGGCATAGGCGGAATCGACGAAGAGGCGGTGATGCTTGCCCCTGATCTCGTCCAGACCGTAGCCGACCGCGGCCAGGAAGTTCTGGTTGGCGTCCAGGATGGTACCGTCCATCGAGAACTCAATGGTGGCGAGCGATCGGTCGAGTGCGTCGAGCTTCGCCTGCGCGTCACTGGGCTTGGATTTACGGAACATCACAGCATCCCCGCGATGCAAATCTCCGCCGATGATCTCGCGCGGATGGGCGTCGTCATTGATTCGGGGCGGAGGTGAACGGATGCGGCTGCATCCTTAATCTGCCCTTATGGCAAATGTCATCTTTCGCGGTAAATTTTACGTGAAGAGGGAAAGTTCGAGGCGGGTCGGACCCGTCGGCGACTGAATGCCGCCTTGGAAGGATTGTTTTCGGGCAACGCTGGACATCGCCTGATGTCGTGATGCCGCGATCACCCGCGTATCCGCCGGTCCGGCCGGGCGGTTCAGACCATCTTCGTCTGTCTCACACGGTTTCCGAACGATCACCTCGGGGCTTGCCCAATCCCGTCATCGCTTCCGCTCCGCCTCGCAATCGTAGAAGTTCACAAGCTCGATGATCGCGATACGCCGCGGTCAGGGCTGCGAACGCGCGGGAACGGACGCGCGTCGCGGGCTTCGTCACCACCGCCGTCATTCCGGGGCTCGCCGCAGGGAGCCCCGGAATGACGGGGTCAGGGCATCGATCACGGTGGCTGGAAAATCAGCGAATTGCTGAACATCCTCAGCAATGACGCAGGAGAAGCCGAAGTGATCGAGCGGATGACGGATCAGCCGTCGCGGCGAAAATCCGTCAGCGGCACGGGTGCGGCGTGGGGGCGGCTGCCGAGCATCGCGTCGATCAGGGCCAAAACCTCCGCCCGGCCGACATTGGCCGCCGGCTCGAACGGGGTCCAGGTCTGGGTGAAGTCGAGGCGCTCGAACACGTCGCGGTAGCGGCGCAGCTCGCTCACCGTCAGAGGCACGCCGCGCACGAAGGCCTTGTGCGCCGAGATCGTCAGCGCCTTGCGGAAATCCTTCGGGTCGAGCTCGAACTTGAGGGCGTCGCCGCAGAAGCAGATCCTTCGCTTGCGGTCGAACAGCACGGCGTGGCCGTCGAAATGGCCGGCCGTGCGGTGCAGTTCGAGGCCCGGCAGGGGCTCGAGGAAGTCGTCGTAGGGCCAGGACACCTGAAGCGCCGCGCTCCAGGTGAAGTCGGAAGCCGGCAGGCACAGTTCCGGATCGAACCGATCCTGGAGCTGCACCAGCGCCCCGTAGGAATGCGGGTGGGAGGCCGAGAGCACCTGCATGCCGCCGAGCCGCTCGATCTGGTCGAGGGCCGCCTCGCTGAAGACGGGGCAGCCCTCGAAGCCCATATTCCCGTTCTCGGTCCGGATCAGGTAGGCGCTCGGGCCGATGCCGGAGACCGGCTCGTTCCAGAAGCGCCAGACGCCCGGCTCCAGCTCCTCCCAGTGGCAGGGAAAGGCCGCCTGCGCCTCCTGCGCCGTGCGGAAGCGCCAGCCGTCCTGCGGCACGACGTGGCGGGCGTCGAGGCACATCGGGCAATGCGGCGGCGCCGCGAAATGGCGCTGCCAGAAGCCGCAATTGTCGCAGGTGTAGGCGGGCAGCTTCAGGGCGCCCGCGAAGGGCAGATAACCGGGCACGGGCGAACCTTCAAAAACGGGAACGGCCGGAAGCTAGTGCTCCCGGCCGCATTCTCATCCCCTTCGCGGTCGCGCCTCAGCCGTGGGCCGGGGCTCCGTGCGGCTCGCCGTGCGGATCCTTCTCGTGCGGATCCTTGCCGCGCTTGCGGCCGATCCACAGCACCGTCTTGCGGATCACCACGTAGAAGACCGGCGTCAGGAACAGACCGAAGAAGGTCGCGCCGATCATCCCGAAGAACACCGCCGTGCCGAGGGCCTGGCGCATCTCGGCGCCGGGGCCCGTGGCGATGACCAGCGGCAGCACGCCGAGGATGAAGGCGAAGGCCGTCATCAGGATCGGGCGCAGACGCAGGCGGCAGGCCTGGACGGCGGCGTCCACCGGCCCCTTGTGCTCGCTCTTCTCGATGTCGTGGGCGAATTCCACGATCAGGATCGCGTTCTTGGCGGCCAGGCCGATGAGCACGATGAGGCCGATCTGGGTCAGGATGTTGTTGTCCTGCCCTCGCAACTGCACCCCGAACAGGGCGGCCAGCACGCCGGTGGGCACCACCAGCAGGATCGCCAGCGGCAGCGCCCAGGATTCGTACTGCGCGGCGAGCACGAGGAAGACGAGGAGCACGCCCAGCGCGAAGACGTAGATGGCCGTGCCGCCCGCCGCCTTCTGCTGGTAGGCGATCTCGGTCCAGTCGTAGGCGTAGCCCTCGGGCAGGGCCCGCTTGGCGATCTCCTCCATGCTGTCGAGCGCCTGACCGGTCGAGACGCCGGCCTGCGCCACGCCCTGCAGCGGCACCGAGTAGTACAGGTTGAACCGCTGCACGATCTGCGGGCCGGCGATGTCGCGGATCGAGGCGAGCGTGCCCATCGGCACCAGGGCGCCGGTGGAGGAGCGCACCTTCAGCTGCTCGATGTCGCGCCGCGACATCCGGTAGATCGCGTGCAGGGTGACGCGATCTACCGGATGT
>NZ_BPRD01000495.1 GCF_022179745.1 Methylorubrum podarium | reverse complement strand
GGCGGCGAGCAGCGCGAGGCCGAGGAGCGGGCGGCGGGGCACGCCGCGGCAGAGGCGAGGGAGCGATTCGGGCATCGACTCGCAAACGCGTCGTGCGCGCGAAGGCTCCGGCTCGATCCGTTTTCGCGATACCGCTTTTGATCGTCCAAGTTGAAAAAATGGGGACAGACAGAGGGGCAGAAAACGGGCGTTCAGAAGCGGCCAGGTCGTAGGCGGTCGGCTAAACGCATGCAGGAGAACGTGTTCTCGGCCGACGAGGCATCGTTTGCGACAGTGGCCGCCAGCGACGACCGGGGGATATACCGAATTACAAGTTGATGGTGCGGCGCGGATTATGATCAACTCCCCATACGCCCGAGTAGTCGCGCTCTTGCGGGTGTCGCACGCACGGTGCTCGGCGGGGGTGACCGGAAATGCCACTCTTCTATACACTGTCCGATTGGGTTCCGGAAAATCTGGGATGCTCGATCTCGGACTTGCGCGGCTTTGCCGACGCTGCGAGCTGGTCAGGGATTGCCTCCGCGCTTCTCAGCATCATCCTTCCCATCGGAATATTCCTCGGGATTTACAATATTCGCCATTCGAGAACCGCAGAGATAGAAAATCTGGGAAAATTGTTCGGATTTTCCAAGGACGAGGATAAAAAAACAATCGTTCCATCCTATGATATCATTCATTCGCGCTACAATAATGAATTGACGTTGGGAGGCATCCTTTCTTCATCCGTGCAGTACTTTTTCCCTGTCGCCCTGTTTGTGCTTTTGAGCCTGATCGGCTTCGGAGCGGCCTTTTCGCCTCAGATCTCCGATTGCGCCGGTACCGAACAAAGTCCGCTGGTGAATCCCGACGGGACGCTGCTCGGGTCGCTCGTCTACTCGTTCTTCGGAGCCTATCTCTGGTCGATCGGTCACTTGGTCAGACGTGTGGCCAACTACGACCTCTCTCCGATCTCGTTCTTCCAGGCCGTCCTTCACCTCTTGCTGGCGGTCTTCGTCAGTGCAGCCATCTGGCATGCTCACATCTTTCACCATGGCGGCACCAATTTCCTCGTCGCCGTCGCCTTCATCATCGGCTGGTTCCCCGATCTCTTTCTCGGTATGCTCGCCGCGAAGTTTCCGTGGCTTGCCTTGAAGAAAATCAATCCGGAAACATCAGCGCTGCGTGAGGATATCCCGCTCGATACGATCCTCGGCATCGATTCGTTCATCAAGCTGCGCTTGAACGAACACGAGATCATGGACGTGCAGAACCTTGCCACCGCGAATCCGATCAAGATCGCGATCGAGACGCCCTACGGATTGCTGGAGGCAGTCGATTGGGTAGCGCAAGCCCAACTGATCCTGGCCGTCGGTTCGGCCAACGTCGTCGCGTTGCGCAAGTACAATATCCGGACGGTGTTCGATCTCGAGCGTGCGACGCGGAATCCCGCCATCAGTCGGCAGCTTCTTCAGATCCTGAAGCGCGTCGCCCCGAGCAACCCGGCCCCGGAAGACGGCGCCGATGCGGCCGCGCCGGCACGACCGGACAGGGATGGGGGGCCGGCTTCCGGCCGTGCGGCGGCCGAGAACCTCGACCCGGGAGAACTCAAGAAGGGGAACAGCCAGCCGTCGCTCGACCTCGATGACGAGTTTGCTGCCTTCGTCAGCTTCGTCCGTGACGACCTGCATGTGCGCCGCCTGCGCCAGATCTGGGACATCCTGAACCAGCATTTCGACGCGCGCTACGCCGCGACGTAAGCGGCCACCGTCGTGACGAGGGAAGAGACTCGGTTAAGTCCGTTCGGCTAGGTTACATGGCCCGGACATCGCCCCTGTCCTATCTCAGCGCGATCAGAGCCCCGTGCGCTACCCGCCCCACATCCTCGAAGAGATCCGCGCCCGCGTGCCCACCTCCGAGGTGGTCGGCCGGCGCGTGCGCCTCAAGAAGGCCGGCCGCGAGTGGCGCGGCCTGTCGCCGTTCAACTCCGAGAAGACGCCCTCCTTCTATGTGAACGACCAGAAGCAGTTCTATCACTGCTTCTCGTCCGGCAAGCACGGCGACATCTTCCGGTTCGTCATGGAGACGGAAGGCTTGAGCTTTCCCGAGGCCGTGGAGCGGCTGGCGAGCGAAGCGGGCGTCACCCTGCCGAAGATGACGGTGGAGAGCGAGCAGGCCGAGGAGCGGCGCAAGGGCGCCCTCGAAGTGATGGAACTGGCCGCCGCCTATTTCGAGGAGCAACTGCGCGGGCAGGCTGGGGCCGAGGCCAGGGCCTATCTCGACCGCCGCGCCCTGAGCGAGGCCACGCGCCAAAAGTTCCGGCTCGGCTATTCCCTGTCCGGGCGCTACGCCCTGCGCGACTACCTCGCCGGCAAGGGCGTCGATCGCGACCTGATGCTCGAACTGGGACTCCTCGCCACCGCCGAAGGCGTGAGCGTTCCCTACGACAAGTTCCGCGACCGGATCATGTTTCCGATCCTCGACATCCGCGGCCGGGTCGTCGCCTTCGGCGGCCGGGCGATGCAGGCGGACGCCAAGGCGAAGTACATGAACTCGCCGGAGACGCCGCTCTTCCACAAGGGGCGGATGCTCTACAACCTCCACGCCGCCCGAAAGGCCGCGCACGACCAGAGCCGGATCATCGCGGTGGAGGGCTATGTCGACGTCATCGCCATGACGCTCGCCGGCTATCCCGAGACCGTCGCGCCCCTCGGCACCGCGCTGACCGAGGATCAGCTCGCCCTGCTCTGGCGCCATGCGGACGAGCCGATCCTCTGCTTCGACGGCGACGGGGCGGGCCAGCGCGCCGCCTTCCGCGCCCTCGACGTGGCTCTGCCGATGCTGGAGCCGGGCAAGTCCCTGCGCATCGCGATGCTGCCCGAGGGCCAGGACCCGGACGACCTGATGCGCGCCAGCGGCCCATCGGCGATCGAGGCGGTGCTCTCAGGCGCGCGACCGCTCGTCGAGATGCTGTGGGCCCGCGAGTCCGAGGCGGCGACCCTCGACACGCCGGAGCGCCGGGCCGGGCTCGCCCGGACCCTGAGGGAGACGGTGGCCGGCATCCGCGACGAGACCGTGCGCCGCTTCTACCGCGACGATATCGAGGAGCGGCTGCGGGGGCTTTCGGGTGGATTTTCCGGCGGACGCGCCGAGCGCATGGCCGGCGGGCGTACCGCGAACCCGCGCGGAACACCGTTCCAGCGCCGGCCGCGCCCCGGCGATCCGCCGCCCTCGCCGCGCATCACGACCGGCTTCAACCCGCTCCTGAAGGCGGCGGCGCCCGTGCCGGCGGCAGGCGGGCGGGCGGCCAAGCGCGAGGCGATGATCGTCATGAGCCTGCTCGCGCACCCGGAACTGCTCGGGATCGAGGAGGAGGCGCTCGCCGCCCTCGAACTGGTCAACCCCGATGCCCGGGCGCTCCGCGCCCTCCTGCTCGACCGGGCGGCGGAGGCCGGCACGCCGGAGCCGGAGCTGATGGAGGCGCGGCTGCGCCGGGCCGGGCTCGAGGAGGCGCACGGACGGCTGCTCGCCCTGGTCGGTCCCGGCGACCGCTGGATGCTCGATCCGAACGCCGACCCGCAGCGCCTGGAACAAACTCTGCATCAAGCCGTGATCTTGCACCGGCAGTCGGGAGCGCTACATAGCGAACTCCACCAAGCTGAGAGAGCTCTTGCCGAGGATGGGTCCGAGGCCAATTTCGCTTGGCTGTGCGATGTGCAGCAGCAATTGGCGGTCATCGCCGCGGCCGAAGCGGAGGCGGAGGTCTCTCAGGAGGGATGAATTCGTGCCGGCGTGACCGGAGGGTGACGGCGGCGAGAAGCCGACTTGGTTAACGGTCGGTCAACGCACGGCAAGTTAGAGCGGATGCAACGAGAATCGGCGCGGGCACTCGACAAGCGCGCCATTCCACGACATTGCGACGGGTCTTTCGCGGAGCGCGCGGGCTCAGCCTGCGGCGCTCCCACGAGAACAATAGGCTGAGCATGGCAACGAAGGCAACCGAGCGGGACGATGCGGACGCCGCCCAGGATCAACCGACGGACGGCCCGCTCCTTGACCTGACGGATGCCGCGGTCAAGCGGATGGTCAAGCTCGCGAAGAAGCGCGGCTACGTCACCTACGAAGAGATCAACGAAGTCCTCCCCGACGGTCAGGTCGACGGCGACCAGATCGAGGACGTGCTCGCGCAGCTCGACGACATGGGCATCCGCGTGGTCGAGGCGGAGGAATCCGAGGAGACCGCGACCGAGGCCAAGGCCAACGGCGAGGCCTCCGAGGAGGAGGAGAGCGCAGAGGGCGGCGAGGTCGTCGAGGCCTCTGGCTCGCGCGCCGTCGCGGTCGCGACCCCCACCACCCGCGAGCCGACCGACCGCACCGACGATCCCGTGCGCATGTACCTGCGCGAGATGGGCTCGGTCGAGCTGCTCTCGCGCGAGGGCGAGATCGCGATCGCCAAGCGCATCGAGGCCGGCCGCGAGGCGATGATCGCGGGCCTCTGCGAGAGCCCGCTGACCTTCCAGGCCATCATCATCTGGCGCGACGAGCTCGTCGACGGCAAGGTGCTGCTGCGCGACATCATCGACCTCGAGGCCACCTATGCCGGCCCCGACGCCCGCGGCGCGCCGCAGGAGGCGGAGAGCGAGACCGAGGAATCGGAGGAAGGCGACGGCGCCGTCCCGCCGGAAGGCGGCGACGACGAGGACGACATGGAGAACAACGTGTCGCTCGCGGCCATGGAGGCCGAGATCAAGCCGCGCGTCCTCGAAACCTTCGACAACATCGCCTCGAACTACCGCAAGCTGCGCAAGCTCCAGAACGAGGAGACGGAGCTGAAGGCCGGCGGCGGCACGGTCACCTCGGCCCAGACCAAGAAGCAGGCCGAGCTGAAGGACATCGTCGTCACCGACGTGAAGTCGCTCTCGCTCAACGCCAACCGCATCGAGGCGCTGGTCGAGCAGCTCTACGACATCAACAAGCGCCTCATCAGCCATGAGGGCCGCCTGATGCGCGCCGCCGAGCACCACGGCGTCGCTCGCGACGAGTTCCTGCGCCACTACCAGGGCTACGAGCTCGACCCGAACTGGATGGACCGCGTCGCCACGCTCGGCGGCAAGGGCTGGAAGAACTTCGTCGATCGCGGCGGCCGGCAGGTCGCGGACCTGCGCGAGCAGATCCTGACCCTCGCCTCCGAGACCGGCCTGCAGATCGGCGAGTACCGCAAGATCGTCGCGATGGTGCAGAAGGGCGAGCGCGAGGCCCGCCAGGCGAAGAAGGAGATGATCGAGGCCAACCTCCGCCTCGTGATCTCGATCGCCAAGAAGTACACCAACCGCGGCCTGCAGTTCCTGGACCTGATCCAGGAGGGCAATATCGGCCTGATGAAGGCGGTCGATAAGTTCGAGTACCGCCGCGGCTACAAGTTCTCGACCTACGCCACGTGGTGGATCCGGCAGGCGATCACCCGCTCGATCGCCGACCAGGCCCGCACGATCCGCATTCCCGTGCACATGATCGAGACGATCAACAAGATCGTCCGCACCTCGCGCCAGATGCTGCACGAGATCGGCCGGGAACCGACCCCGGAGGAGCTGGCCGAGAAGCTGGCCATGCCGCTGGAAAAAGTGCGAAAAGTCCTGAAGATCGCCAAGGAGCCGATCTCCCTCGAGACGCCGATCGGCGACGAGGAGGACAGCCACCTCGGCGACTTCATCGAGGACAAGAACGTCGTCCTGCCGATCGATGCGGCGATCCAGTCGAACCTGCGCGAGACCACGACCCGGGTGCTGGCCTCGCTCACGCCCCGCGAGGAGCGCGTGCTGCGCATGCGCTTCGGCATCGGCATGAACACCGACCACACCCTCGAAGAGGTCGGCCAGCAATTCTCGGTGACCCGCGAGCGCATCCGCCAGATCGAGGCGAAGGCCCTGCGCAAGCTCAAGCATCCGAGCCGGTCGCGGAAGCTCCGAAGCTTCCTCGACAACTGATCCGGACCACGAAGCGGCCGCCCCCGGGGCGGCCGTTCTCGTTTCAGCGTCCGCCCCGGCCGGAAGGGCGCCAGGCGCGGCGCGCGAGGAGGGCGGCCAGGGCGCCGACGGCGCCGACGGGCGCGTAGACGGCCAGGAGGGCGAGTCCCAGGCCCGCCTCCCCGAACAGACGGTCGCTGAGAAGCCCGACCAGGGGCGGCCCTAGGCCGAAGCCCGTGAGGGAGACGGTGGCGAAGAAGAGGGCGTTGACCCGGCCTCGAAGCGGCTTCGGGGTCAGGATCTGGATGCCGGCCAATCCGGGTGGGGCGGCGAAGCCCAGGATCGCCACGAGCCCGGCGAACCCGGCGAGCGACAGGAACAGGTCGGTGCTCAGGCTCGCGAGGGCCGTGAACGGTACCGCCAGGATCAGTCCGAGCGCCAGGATCAGCGGCGATGCGTCCGTCCATCCGGCGCGGCGCAGACGGTCCAGGGTGAACCCGCCCGCGGCGTGGCCGATCGGGGCGGCGATCAGCACC
>NZ_BPRD01000494.1 GCF_022179745.1 Methylorubrum podarium | reverse complement strand
GAGACGCTCGCCGGCCGCGACGCCGAGCCGCTGCTCGCCACCGTCCTCGACGCGATCCAGCGCCACGTCGCCGCCGAGCTCGACCGGCGCCGGGACGAGGGGCCGGCCCGCTTGCTCGGGCTCGTCGAGGCCGCCGAGCGCATCGCGTCGTCCGCCCGCGAGGCGGCGATCTACAACCTCGACCGCCGGCCGCTGGTGCTCGCGGCCTTCCGCGAACTGGCGGCGGCCGCACGGGCGTGAGCGCGATCGACGAAGCCGGGTGAGAAGCGTTCAGCGCCCCGGCGCAGCCAGCACGCCCATCCGCCCGTCCGCATCGATGGCGAGCGCGAGCGGGGCCGGGTCCGCCGCGCAAGCGGCCGCAGGGATCTGCATCCAGAAGCCGATCCGGTGGCCCGGACGCGCCGGGCCGATCACCTCGGCGAGATCCTTGCGCATCCGGCGCGGCCGATCGAGGCCGATCAGGCGGCCGGAGCAGTAGACGGCCAGCCGATAGGTCTGCGTCGGCCTCGCCGGATCGAAGGCGTAGGCCGAGACCACGGCATCGACCGGCGAGGTGCGCGTGATGAACTCCAGCGCGCCCTGCATCGAGGGGGGAAGCGTGAGGCCGCGGCCGTCGATCGCCGCGGTGGCCGCCGCGGGGTCGGTCCAGCTCCCGGCGGGCAGAGCGGCGAGCGCCGTCCGTGCCCGTCTCTCCTGCCAGTCGTCGCGGGCGGTGTCCGCGCTGCCCCAGGCGGCACAGCCGGCAAACATCAGCAGGTAGGCGGCGAGCCAGCGCCGGAGGGTGACGGGCGCGGCCGCGTCGATGCGGCGGCGCAGGGCGCGGTAGAGCGCGAGATCCACGGGTCCGAGCAGCACGGCGAGCCCGAGCGCGACCACGATGGCGGTGAGTCCGTAGGCGAGCCCGGACCAGTGGGCGGGCACAGCCCGGGCGGTCAGCACCAGCACCGGGACGTGGACGAGGTAGAGCACGTAACTCGCATCGCCGAGGGACAGCGCCGCCCGCGTCACGGCGCCTTCGCCCCGGGCCTGACGGGCCGAGGCCGCGGCTCCCACGAGCAGCACGGCCGCGATCCCGCCGAGCCAGCGCGCCAGGTCGCGCTCGACGAAGAGGCAGGCGGCGAACAGCGGGAGAGCGAGCAAGCCGGCCATGGGGGTGATCCGGCCGGAGGCGATCAGCCGGGGCAGCAGCAGGCCGCCCGCGAAGGGCACGCAGGCGGCCGCCACGGGCAGCATGTAGGCCGGCGGCAGGACCAGGTCGCGCGAGGCCGCCGGCAGCAGCAGGAACGCCGCCGCGAGCAGGACCAGCCAGAGGACGGCCAGCGGCACGATCCGGCGGGCGAGGCCGGCACTCGCCAGCCCGAACAGGCCGACATAGAAGCTCGTCTCGAAGACGAGGGTCCACTCGACGTTGAGCGCGTAGCTGCGCGGGCCGGCGGGCGCGAGCGACAGGGAGAGCGGAGCGAGACCGCCGAGGCTCAGGCCGAGGGCGGCGAACACGGCGGCGAACAGCGCGACGACCGCGAGGTAGGTCGGGAAGATCCGCGAGATTCGGTGCGCCAGGAACACCAGGGGGCGGTCGCGCACCACGAGCCCCGCCATCAGGGTCCCGGAAATCGCGAAGAAGACGGCGACGCCCCACACGCCCATCATCGCCTCGAAGGTCGGGAACGAAGGCTCCGCCCCGCGCAGGATCTGGGCGTAGACCGCCGCGTGATGGACGAGCACCGTCGCCGCCGCGAGCCCGCGCAGGATCTGGATGTTGCTAAGGCCGGCGGCCGCGCGGCGGCCGGCCGAGGCGGGGACGGGCCCGGCCTCCAGGGCGACCCCCGGTCCGAGGCCGGTGGCCGGATGTGCGGCGACCAGCGGCGCGGTCCGTGCGGGCCTGGGCAGCATCCGGGCAAGGCGTGCGAGCATGACGATGCGTGTTTCCGGCCCCGGCGGGCGCGTCGGGTCCCCGCGGGCTTCGGAAGCGATCCGTAACGAAGACTTGGGCCGTTTTGGCGTGGCGGCGGCGTTCGTCGGCGCGTGCTGCCATTCGGCAACAGGTCGGGCGGCCGGGCTTCGACATCCGCACGCGGAGGGGAACGAGCCCTTCGGCGACGCGGCGGGCGGCCCGGGACAGGCCAGGGTGGCGGCGGGCGGAGCCGTTCGCGGCGTGGTTCATCCGCCCGAAGGTTCCCGGCAATTTTGCAGTCTTCCCCGCTATAATTTGCGGACCCGGGCGCCGAGCGTGGCGTTTCAACGGGACAGGCTGCCGGTGAGATCGCTCCCGCAGCCGACCCGTTGAACAATCCGGAGACGAATCACCATGGCCACCAAACAGAAGACCTTGCACGATGCGTTCTACGAGACGCTGAAGGACGTTTATTACGCCGAGAAACAGTCCGTGCGTGCGCTGAAGAAGTCGGCCAAGGCGGCCGAGCACGAGGAGCTGCGCCAAGCCTTCGAGACGCATGCCGAGGAAAGCGCCGGTCAGGTCGAGCGTCTGCAGCAGGTGTTCGAGATCATCGGCAAGCCGTCCCGCGCCAAGACCTGCGAGGCGATGCAGGGGCTGACCTCGGAGATGGAGGAGGATCTCGAGGATTTCGAGGACAGCCCGGCGGCCGATGCCGTGCTGGCGGCCTGCGCCCAGGCCGTCGAGCATTACGAGATCGCCCGCTACGGCACGCTGAAGACCTGGGCGAGCCAACTCGGCTACGCGGACGCCGCCAAGCTGCTCGACGAGACCCTGCAGGAAGAGAAGAAGACCGATCAGCTGCTGACGCAGATCGCCGAGCGCCTGAACGTCGAGGGCTCGGAGCCGGCCGGCGGGGCGGAAGGCAAGGGCCGTCGCAAGGCTTCCTAGGACCGGCCTCAGACCACCGAGACGAAGAAGGCGCCGCGAGGCGCCTTTTTTGTTGTCACCGGTTCGGCCTGCACGGCAGCGCGGTCTCCGTCCGAGGTTCGGTCAGATCAGGGCACCGATCAGCGTCGCGGCGCCGATCAGGACAACGCAGGCGCCGACCTGCACGGCACGAAAGGTTTCGCTCAACGAGCGCCGGTTGTCGTTGGCAGCCTGAGGATGCGCGCGCAGGAAATGGCGGTCAAGATTCGGCTCCGGAAGCTCGATCCACTGCTCGTCGGACTCGCGAACCTTGGCGATGGACATGCAGACCTTCCTCGAAGCATCCGGAGAGTGAGATCGACGCGCACGGCTCACGCGTGAGCCTCAGTATTCGACCGTCTCGTTGCCGGCGAGGATTAAACCGATGTCCGGCCCCGTGTCCATGCACAATAGATCAGAAAGCCGGGCAATCGCGCACCATATTGCAAAAATGACAGGTCTCAGGCCTGCAGAGCTTCGATCCATGCGTCCAGCGAATGCGTGGCATATGGTGTCTGGTATACCAAAAGGTGCGCTGCGGTGGCACATACGCTGCAACGCAACACACCGCACGGGACGCTCCTCATGATCTCTCTGGCTCTCCTCGCCGCCGTCGCCGCCGGTGCGGCCAACATCTTCCTGGTCACCCTGGTGGCCAACCGCTTCGGCCCGCAGGCCGGCACCGTGTCCGCCGGTGAGTTCGCCGCCGTCGGCGAGGCCGCCCCGGCCGCCCCGAAGCGCAACGCGGTCAAGGTCGGCAACGAGAACCTCTCGCCGGTCGCCGCCCGGCACGCCGCCTGAGCGTCTCGGCAAGCCGCACGAACGCTGTCGGACGAGAAAGCCCCGCCGGGTCCCCGGCGGGGCTTTCTCGCGTCTGAGCCGGCCCGCGGCACCCGCGGGTCCGGTTGCGTCGCGGGACGTTTTCGCGCCACAAGGCTCTTCAGTCCGACCGACCCTTCGCATCCGGGACATCTTCTGACGTGAGCGCGAGCGAGAAGGCGAACGAGCCCTTCCTCATCACCACGGCGATCTCCTACCCCAACGGCGCGCCGCATATCGGCCACGCCTACGAGGTCATCGCCACCGACGCCATCGCCCGCTTCCACCGCCTCGACGGGCGCGAGGTGCTGTTCACCACCGGCACCGACGAGCACGGCCTCAAGATCCAGCAGACCGCCGCCAAGGCCGGGGTGACGCCGCGCGCCTTCGTCGACGACATGGCCGGGCGCTTCAAGGCGATGGCCGACCGGCTCGACTGCGCCTACGACCGCTTCATCCGCACCACCGAGCCCGATCACTACGCCGCCGCCCAGGCGCTGTGGCGGCGCATGGAGGCCAACGGCGACATCTATCTGGCCAAGTATGCCGGCTGGTACTCCGTGCGCGACGAGGCCTATTACGACGAGGCCGAGACCGTGCTCGGCCCCGACGGCGGCCGCCGCTCGATCAAGACGGACACCCCCGTCGAGTGGATGGAGGAGGAGAACTACCTCTTCCGCCTCTCCAAGTACCAGGAGCCCCTGCTCGCGCTCTACGCGGAACAGCCGGACTTCCTCGGCCCGGAGACGCGGATGAACGAGGTCGCGAGCTTCGTGCGATCCGGCCTCAAGGATCTCTCGATGAGCCGCACCACCTTCGACTGGGGCGTGCCGGTGCCGGACCGGCCGGGCCACGTCATGTATGTCTGGGTCGACGCGCTCACCAACTATCTGACGGTGACGGGCTTTCCCGATGCGCAGGCGCCCAACGCCCGGTTCTGGCCGGCGGCGCTCCACATCATCGGCAAGGACATCGTCCGCTTCCACGCAGTCTACTGGCCGGCCTTCCTGATGTCGGCCGGGCTGCCGCTGCCCAAGCGCATCTTCGGCCACGGCTTCTTCCTCAGCCGCGGCGAGAAGATCTCGAAGTCGCTCGGCAACGTGGTCGATCCGCTCGATCTCGTCGACACCTACGGCGTCGATCCGGTGCGGTACTTCCTCCTGCGCGAGGCGCCCTTCGGCGGCGACGGCAATTACGACCACGAGGCGATCATCACCCGCATCAACGCGGATCTCGCCAACGACCTCGGCAACCTCGCCCAGCGCTCGCTCTCGATGGTGGCGAAAAACTGCGGGGGCGCGGTGCCGGAACCGGGGCCCCTCACGGAGGCCGACGAGCGCCTGCTCGCCGCCGCCGCCGCCCTGCCGGAGACGGCGCGGGGGCTGATGCGCGATCTCGCCCTGCACGCGATCCTGGCCGAGATCTGGGCGGTCGTGGCCGAGACCAACCGCTACTTCGCCTCCGAGGAGCCGTGGCGCCTGCGCAAGTCCGATCCGGAGCGGATGAACACGGTGCTCTACGTCACGGTCGAGACCCTGCGCCGGGTCGGCCTGATGGTGCAGCCCTTCGTGCCGACGGCGGGCGCGGCCCTGCTCGACCTGCTCGCCGTGCCGGTGGACGCGCGCAGCTTCGCCTTCGCCGGCGCCGAGCACCGCCTGCAGGCCGGCACGGCCCTGCCCGCCCCGGCCCCGATTTTTCCGCGGTTCGAGAAGCCGGAGGCGGCGGCCTGACGCGGCCGTCGCCCCGCGCCGCTCCTCCCCAAACAAATCTGCCCGAAGAGACCATGCTGGTCGACAGCCACTGCCATCTCGACTTTCCGGACTTCGCCGCGGACATCCCCGGGGTGATCGCCCGCGCGGCCGAGGCCGGCGTGACGCGCCTCCTCACCATCTCGACGCGGGTCGCCAAGGCGGACAGCTACCGCGCCCTCGCCGAGGCGCACGCGTCGGTCTGGTACACGGTCGGCACCCACCCGCACGGCGCCGCCGAGGAGCCGGACGTCCCGGCGGACACCATCGCAGCGCTCGCCGACGCCCCGCGCTGCGTCGGGATCGGCGAGGCGGGGCTCGACTACCATTACGAGGACGCCGCCCCCGAGGCGGTGCAGGAGCGGGTGCTGCGCGCGCATATCGAGGCCGCCCGCCTCTCCGGCCTGCCGCTGGTGATCCATTCCCGCGACGCCGACGCGCATATGGAGGCGGTGCTCACCGACGAGATGGCGCGAGCGCCGTTCAAGGCGGTGCTGCACTGCTTCTCCTCGGGGGCGCGGCTCGCTGAAGTCGGGGTCGAGCTCGGCCTGTCGGTGTCGTTCTCCGGCATCGTCACCTTCCGCCGCTCGGATGCGCTCCGCGACATCGCCCGGAGCGTGCCCCTCGACCGCATCCTGGTCGAGACCGACGCGCCGTTCCTCGCGCCCGAGCCGCACCGGGGCCGGCGCTGCGAGCCGGCCTACACCGCCGACACCGCGCGGGTGCTGGCCAAGGCGCTCGACCTGCCCGTCGAGGACTTCGCCGCGCGCACCACGGCCAACTTCTACCGGCTGTTCGCCAAGGCCGCGGCGATCGAGGGCTTGTCGGCATGAGGGGCGGCATGAGGGCCGGGCGATGAGGGGCGGGCGATGAGCATGGGGGAGGGGGCATGCCGCGCTTGAGCCTGCGCATCCTCGGCTGCGGCTCGTCCGGCGGCGTGCCGCGGGTCGGCTACGGCTGGGGCGCCTGCGACCCGGCCGATCCGCGCAACCGCCGCCGCCGCTGCTCGCTGCTGGTGGAGCGGCGCCAAGGGAACAGGGAAGGGGAGGACGACGGGCGAGGGGGCGCCACGACGGTGCTGATCGACACCTCGCCAGACCTGCGCGAGCAGCTCATCGATGCCGGCGTCATCCGCCTCGACGCCCTGCTCTACACCCACGCCCACGCCGACCACACCCACGGCATCGACGACGTGCGCCCCCTCGTCATCCACATGCACCGGCGCATTCCGGTCCACGCCGACCCCCTCACCCGGGCGATGCTGATCCAGCGCTTCGGCTACGCCTTCGAGACGCCGCCGGGCAGCCTCTACCCGCCGATCCTCGACCTGCACGAGATGCAGGCCGGCGCGGTCCTGACCATCGACGGCGCGGGCGGCCCGATCGCGGCGGAAGCCTTCCGCATGGAGCACGGCAACGAGATCGCCCACGGCTTCCGCTTCGGCCCCGCCGCCTACGCGCCGGACGTGAGCGTGATGCCCGAGGCGGCCAAGGCCCGCCTGCACGGCCTCGACCTGCTGATCATCGACGCCCTGCGCGAGACGCCGCACCCGTCGCACTACTCGGTCTCGGACGCGCTCGCCCTGATCGAGGAGGTCGCGCCGAAGCGGGCGATCCTCACCAACCTCCACACCGATCTCGACTACGCGACGCTGGCGCGGAAGCTTCCGCCGAACGTGGTGCCGGCCTATGACGGGCTGACCGCGACGGTCGATCTGTAAAGCCTGTTTGCTCGAGCCACCTTGGCAAATCCGCCGCTCCTCATGCTGAGGCGCTCGCGGTACGCAAGCCTCGAAGCACCCCGGAACGGTCGATCCCACGGCACCGGTCTCCAGGGAGACGCGTCGCGGCGTGCTTCGAGGCTGCTGGCGCAGCACCTCAGCATGAGGCGCGTCGTGGATGCCGAAACAGGTCGCTCGAACAGCCTCTCAGAAAATCAAGCCCGCACGTCACGCATCTCCGGCCGGAAGAACAACCCGGCCTTGAGGCTGTCGCCGATGCGATGCGCCCGCTCGACGATCTCCGCCGCGATCGACGGCTCGAAAACCTCTCTCGCCGTCTCCTCGAACAGGCCGAGCCAGCGCGCGAAATGCGTCGGCGCGATCCCCTCGATGCCGAGATGGCGGCCGAACGGGTTGCCCTTGTAGCGGCCGGTCTTCAGCAGCACCGAGGACCAGAAGTCGCGGATCGTGGCGAGGTGGCGCGGCCATGCCTCGTCCGGGATCTTCTGGGCGAAGACGGGCCCGATCAGCGGATCGCGGCGCACCCGGGCGTAGAAGGCATCGAGGAAGGCGGCCAGCGCCGCCTCGGTCAGTTCGGCCTGCTTCATGACGCAACGCAGGAGGAGGGACAGGAGACGGGGCAAGGCGCGGGGAGGGGGCCTCTCAGCGGACAAGGCGCCCCTGCCCCGGTCGGTTCCAGGGTCAGTTCCGGGCGAGCGAGGGCTGGATCAGGCCGGCGCCGACGAGGATCTGGGCGGCGGCCGCCTTGGCGAGTTGGCGGTAGCCGGCATCGGTCATGTGCAGGCCGTCGGGGCCGATCATCTGGGCCGGGGTCATCAGCCCGTGCGTGACCCAGGACTGCATCAGGGCGCGGCGGCGGATCACCGGCACGCCGAGTTCGGCCGCGAGCGCGTGCAGCGCCTCGCCGTAGCGCTCGGCGCCCTGCACGCCGGTGAGCTTCTGGCACCATTGCTGGTCCATCAGCACCACGTCGGCCCCCGTCGCGCGGATCGCCAGGATGCCGGCGCGGGTCAGTTCGACGAAGCGCTCCAGCGGCACCCCGGCGAGCGGATCGTTGCTGCCGGTCTGCCAGACCACGAGGTCCGGGCGCTCGGCCAGCACGTCGCGCTCCAGGCGCCGCGCCATCGCCTCGGAGGTGTCGCCGCCCTTGCCGCGGTTGATCACGGTGATCGAGCGGCGGCTCGATGCGCCGATCTGCAGGCGCTCCTCGAGGTCGCGCTCCAGCAGGGCAGGGTAGGCCGTGGCCGGCGACGAGGCACCCGCCCCTTCCGTCGAGGAGGAGCCGAAGGCCACGATCCGCACGTCGCCGTCCCGCCCGAGCAGGGAGGCGAGCCGCACGAGCTTCGCCGGCAGGCGCTCGGCGGAGGCCGGCTTCTGCGACTCCAGAACCCGTGGCCCGGTGACCGGCGGCGCATCGGGCTGCGCGCCCGCGCCGGTGACGCCGAGCGGGCCGGCGAGGGCGGCGGCGAGGATCAGGCCCGGAAGCGTGCGGAACGACAGCGTGCGGAACGACATGGCGAAGCGTCTGACAGCCGATTCTGTTTCCCGATGTCTCCGGCTGATGCCCGACGATTGTGACGATTGCGAGAGACCCGCGGCAGGCCGGACCGCATCGGCGCAGAACGGCGCAAACCTGGGAAAATGCCGGGGATTCATGGTTAATGGATACCGGAAGGGGGTCGCGCACACATCCTCATGTTCCATAATATATCTTATGCGAACACTCCTGGTGGGGCTGGAGGGGCTTGTTGCGGGCTGGATGCCACGACTGTGCCGTCCTGTTCCGTGTCCCGACCCGCGGTGGAATGAGATCGCCCTCCCCCTCGCCTCGGACCCTTTTCGCCTCCGCCCACGCTCAGCGGCCCTTGGCCCGTACCGCGCGCCGCCCGGCGATCTCGGCGATGAGGATGCCGCCGAGCACGAGGAGGAGCGCCAGCGTCTCGGCGCCGCCGAAGGGCTCCCCCGCCAGCAGCACGGCGAGCCCCGCGCCGAAGACCGGGACGAGGTTCACGAACAGCCCGGCCCGGTTCGGGCCGATCAGCTCGACGCCGCGGATGAAGGAGAGCTGCGCCAGCAGCGAGGGGCCGAGCGCGACGAAGGCGATGATCGCCCAGGCCGTCGCGGTGGTGGGCCAGATCGAGCGGCCGAGCGCCCATTCGGCGGCCAGCGGCGGCAGCGAGGTCAGGAGCGCGGCCAGCGCCAGGGCGCTGAAGAAGGCGAGCCCCGACACCGCGGGCCGCCCGGCGAGCGCCACGGTGTAGCCGGCATAGACCAGGCTCGCGACGAGCATCAGCCCGTCGCCGAGATTGAGGCCGAGATGGGCCAGCACCGCGAGGTCGCCGTGGGTCGTCGCCACCGCGACGCCCACCAGGGTGACGGCGGCGCCCAGAAGCTGCCCGGCCCGCACCGGCACGCGGCGCACGGCGAAGTTCAGCGCCATGACGAAGACGGGGATCGCCCCCTGGATCAGGGCGACGTTGACCGCCTTGGTGTAGATGCCCGCGGCGTAGAACAGGCTCGCGAAGATCGTGAAGCCGAACGCCCCCATCAGGAACAGGTAGGGCCAGCGCTGCACCAGCCGGTCCCGGTCCGCCAGGATGGGGCGGCGCGCCACCACCACCAGCACCGCGAAGGCGAACGCCCAGCGCAGCGTCGTCAGAACCTGCGGCGAAACCTCGCCGACCGCCCACTTGCCGGCCACCGTGTTGCCCGCCCAGAGCAGGGTGGTCAGCGTCAGGATCGGATAGGCCACCGCGGAGGCGCGGGAGCCGGGGGTGGCTTGGGTCACGCGGGAAGGTCCGTGTACGAGGCTCGTTCCGGTCCGATGCCATGCCGTGCGGGCGGCAGAATAGCCAGGGGAGGGCACGACACATATTCCGTGAAGGGATCGCCCCTCCCCGCCCATGGGTTCACCCGTTCGTCGGCTTGACGTTCCCCCGCGCCTGCCCGACTCCTCCCGCCGCACCGGAGCCGAACCCCTGCCCCCTCATCAAGCCTCGCGCCGCCACGCCGACCTCGGGCCCGACTTCGCCGACGTCGTCGCGCCCGCCGCCTTCCCGTCGGCGATCCTGCGCTACCGCAACCAGGCGTGGGCGCGGCGCGTCGGGCTCGACGGCCTGTCGGACGAGGACTGGGTCGCGCATTTCGCGCGCTTCATCCCCCTGCCCGGCTCGTTCGAGCACCCGCTGGCGCTGCGCTACCACGGCCATCAGTTCCGCTCCTACAACCCCGATCTCGGCGACGGGCGCGGCTTCCTGTTCGCGCAACTGCACGACCTGCGCGACGGGCGGCTGCTCGATCTCGGCACCAAGGGCAGCGGCACGACGCCCTGGTCGCGCGGGGCGGACGGGCGGCTGACCCTGAAGGGCGGGGTGCGCGAGGTGCTCGCCACCGCCATGCTGGAGGCGCTCGGCGTC
Organism: Methylorubrum podarium; assembly: GCF_022179745.1. Taxonomy (GTDB): domain Bacteria; phylum Pseudomonadota; class Alphaproteobacteria; order Rhizobiales; family Beijerinckiaceae; genus Methylobacterium; species Methylobacterium podarium. The sequence continues at coordinate 3,049 of NZ_BPRD01000494.1, read as the reverse complement.
GAGACCTCGAAATCGTTCAGCCTGATCGAGACCGGCGAGGCGCTGGAGCGGGGCGACGAGCCCTCCCCCACCCGCTCGGCGGTGCTGGTGCGGCTCTCCCACTCGCACCTGCGCATCGGCACCTTCCAGCGCTTCCTGTTCCTCGAACAGCCCCAAAACATCGCCCGCCTCGTCGATCACGTGGTCGAGACGTACTATCCGGGCATCCGGGCGGCGGACGGCGCTGAGCGGGCGGCCCTGTTCTTCGAGGCGATGACGGCGCGGGTGGCGCGGATGGGGGCGCAGTGGATGGCCGCGGGCTTCGTCCACGGCGTGCTCAACACCGACAACATCAACCTCACCGGCGAGAGCTTCGATTACGGGCCGTGGCGCTTCGCCCCCGCGCACGACCCGGCCTTCACCGCCGCCTATTTCGACGAGTGGGGCCTCTACAGCTTCGGCCGCCAGCCCGAGGCCCTGTTCTGGAACCTGAGCCGGCTGGCCGATTGCCTGCTCGGTCTCGTGCCGAAGGAGCGGCTGGAGGCGGGGCTGAAGACCTTCGGGCCCGCGCTCCAGGACGCGTTTGCCGAAGCGATCCTGTTCCGGCTCGGCGTCACGCCCGTGCAGGGGGAGGGCGAGGGCGCGGTCCACCGGCTGGTCGGCGCCTTCTGGGCCTTCCTCGAGAAGAGCCGCGCCCCGTTCGAGCAGGTCTTCTTCGACTGGCGCGGCGGGCTGGCGAGCGAGCCCCGCGCGGCCCGGAGCCCGGCGGGCGAGCACTATGCCGGCGACGCCTTCCGCCCGGTCCACGCCGCGCTCCAGGCGATGCGCCCCTCCCCGACCGTGAACCTCGACCACCCCTACTTCGCCCGCGAAAAACCCTGCACGATGCTGATCGACGAGGTCGAGGCGCTCTGGGCGCCGATCGCCGAGGCCGACGACTGGTCGGCGCTCCACGCCAAGCTCGCCGAGATCGAGGCCCTGGCCGAGGCCACCGGCACGCGCCCCCTCCCCCCGGAGGCCTGAGACGCGATGGCACGGCGCTTCGTCCTGCGGGGCCGGACCGCCCTCGTCACGGGGGCGGCGAGCGGCATCGGCGCGGCGCTGAGCCTTGCGCTGGCGGAGCGCGGCTGCGCCCTGGCCCTGGCCGACCGGGACGCGCCGGGCTTGGGCCAGACGGCGCGCGCCGCCCGCGCCGCCGGCGTCGCGGTCAGCGAGCACGTGCTCGACCTCGCCGACCGGGCGGCGCTCCTCGCCCTGCCGGGCGCGGTTCAGGCCCGCCACGGCGGCCTGCAGCTTCTCGTCAACAATGCCGGCGTGGCGCTCGGCGGCCGGTTCGAGGACACCGACCCGGCCGACATCGACTGGCTGATGGACGTGAACCTGCACGCGGTGATGCGGCTGACCCATGCCTGCCTGCCGCTGCTGCGGGCCGAGGCCCAGGCGCAGATCGTCAACCTGTCGAGCGTGTTCGGCATCATCGCGCCCGCGGGGCAGGCGGCCTACGCGGCGAGCAAGTTCGCCGTGCGCGGCTTCACCGAGGCCCTGCGCCACGAGGTCGAGGGCACCGGGCTCGGCGTGACGCTGGTGCATCCCGGAGGCGTCGCCACCGCCATCGCCCGCAACGCCCGCACGCCCCGCGGGATGGATCCGCGGGAGGCCGCCGAGGGGCTCGCTGCCTTCGAGCGCCTGCTGACCCTGCGCCCGGAGACGGCGGCCGCGGCGATCCTGCGCGGCATCGAGGCGCGCGCGCCCCGGGTGGTGATCGGCGCGGATGCCCGCCGCGCCCTGCTGATCCAGCGCCTGATGCCGGTGCGCTACTGGTCTCTGATCCGCCGCGCCGTGCGGGACGACCGATGAGGGTGGACACCTGACCATGGCGAGCCTGCGCGCCCACCTCTACGATCTCGCCATCCGCCTCGCGGTGAAGGGACGTCTCGGCGGAACCCACGACGTCTTCGCGATCCGCCGCGCCTTCGAGCGCGCCCAGTTCCCGGCGCCGTCCGGCGTCGCCTTCACCCGAGGCACGGTCGGCGGCGTGCCCGGCGAGTGGGCGCAGGCCGAGGGAAGGGACACGGGCAGGGGCGCGGACGAGCGCCCTACCCTGCTCTATCTCCACGGCGGTGGCTTCATCGCCTGCTCGGCGCTCGTCTACCGCCCGGTCACCGGCCGCTTCGCTCGTGCGGGCTTCCGGGTGTTCACGCCGGATTACCGGCTGGCGCCGGAGCATCCCTTCCCCGCCGCCGTCGAGGATTGCACCGCGGTGTGGGCCGTGCTCGCGGAGGCCGGGCCGGCGGTCCTCGCCGGCGATTCCGCGGGCGGCACCCTGGCGCTCGCCACGATCATCGAGGCGCGCCGCCTCGGCCTGACACCGCCCGCGGCGGCGGCCCTGTTCTCGCCGGCCACCGACCTGATCGGCCGCAGCGCCTCGTTCCGCACGAATGGGCGGCGGGACGCGATGTTCCGCCCGGAAGCCCTGACGCGGCTCGTGCCGGCCTATCTCGCCGGGGCCGATCCCGCCGACCCGCGCGCCTCGCCGATCGAGGCGGATCTGTCCGGCTTCCCGCCGCTCCTGATCCATGTCGGCGCCCGCGAGATCCTGCGCGACGATTCCCTGCGGCTCGCCGAGAAGGCCAAGGCCGCGGGCGTGCCGGTCGATCTCACGGTGTTCCCCGTGGTGGCGCATGCCTGGCAACTCGCCGAGAGTTTTTTGCCGGAGGCGCGCCACTCCCTCGATAGGGCGGCGCTCTTCCTGCACCGCACCCTGGAAGAGGGCACTCACCGGGCGGAGACCGGCGCGTGAGCGGGGCACCCCTCGACCTGATCATCGTCGGCGCCGGCTTCTCCGGCCTCGCCATGGCGATCCGCGCGCGGCAGGCCGGGTTCGACCGCCTCCTCGTGATCGAGAAGTCCGCCGGCATCGGCGGCACGTGGCGGGAGAACACCTATCCGGGGGCCGCCTGCGACGTGCCCTCGCAGCTCTACTCCCTCTCCTTCGCCCCGAAATCCGATTGGACGCGCCTGTTCGCGCCGCAGCCCGAGATCGCGGCCTATCTCGAAGACCTCGTCGCCG
>NZ_BPRD01000493.1 GCF_022179745.1 Methylorubrum podarium | reverse complement strand
CCGGCCGGTGCGGGAGCTTCCGTTTTGGGGTGCCGCTTCGATCCCCGTCATCGCGAGGCGAAGCCGAAGCGATCCAGGGCGCCCCATCTCCGGAAAGGTCGCGCCCTGGATCACTTCGCTGCCGCTCGCGATGACGAAGGCCCGCTACTCCTTGTCCTCGCCGCCCCGAAAGAGCTGGCCAGCCACGTCGTTGACGGTCGGCGGCGTGGCCCGGACGAAGGGGAGGGGACGGCAGACGGCGAGCGCCGCGAGGCCGAAGCGGGCGGTCATCAGGCCGTTGAGCACGCCCTCGCCCAGCTTGGCCGAGACGCGGGCGGCGAGCCCGAGGCCGAGCACCTGGTGCAGCATGCCCTCGCCCACCGCCATGCCGCCGGTGACGGTGAGGTGGGCGAGCGCCGCCCGGGCGAGCCTCAGGAAACCGAGCAGGCCGGGCCGCCCGCCGTAGATCGCCGCGATCCGACGCAGCAGCCGGGCGGCGGAGAACACCACGAAGGCGACGTCGACGATCGCCCGCGGGCTGAGCGCGGTGACGGCCGAGACCTGGCTCGCGGCCTGGGCGATGGCCGCCTTGGCCTGCCGGTCGAGAGGCACCAGCAGCTCGCCCTCGGCGAGAGCCAGCCGGTCGTCCACGTCGAGGATCGCGTCGCCCACCGCGTCGAGCCGGCGGAGGCCGGCCGCCAGCGCCGGCCGGTCGGCGTAGAAGCCGCGCAGCTCCTGCACCACGCCCTGCGCCCCCGTGTGGTCGCGGGTCGAGAGCGCCGCGAGGGCGCGCTCGCGCAGCGCCTCGATCTTGCGCTCGCGCCAGACCCCCAGCGCCTCGCGGGCGACGATCGCCGTGAGCGCGATCGCGGCGAGACCGAGCAGCGCCAGCGCGACCCAGCCGAGCCAGGGCGCGGTGGCGAACAGGTCCGTGATCAGCCGCTCGACCGAGAGCCCGACGGCGATGGTGACGAGGCCGCCGAGCGCGCTGAGCAGGATCGACAGCCACGGCGCCCGGCGCTTGGGCGCCACCGGCACGGCGACGCCGTCGGCGGCGTCCACGATCTCGTAGGGCTCGTCGACGAAGCGCACGTCCGGCCGCGGCGGGAGGGGAGCCTCCGCGGTCGCGGCCTCCGGCGGGGGCTGGTCGGCGGCGGGGATGCGGAAGGCGCGCGGGCGCTGCGGGTTGGTCACGTCAGCCGATCCCCGATCAGGAACTGCATGGCCCGGTCGAGCCGGATCTGCGGCAGGTGGCCCGGCCGGCCGAGCGCGTCGGGCTTGACCGGGGGCGGGCGGAAGCGCGGGAAGCGGAACGAGCCCGGCGGGACCGCGCCGTCGAGCACCGCCTGCGGGTCGGCCGGCAACTCGCCGGGGAAGACGGCGGCCTCCGAGAGTCCGTCGAAGACCTCGTCGCCGACATGCTCGCCCGCCTCCGGCGTACCGGAGACCGCGCGCAACACCGCGCCGCCGTCATGCACCGTGGTCTCGCGGGTGGCGCGGACCGAGGCGAGCGCCACGGTCCCGACCCGCGCCCCCGCGGCCTCGGTCCGGCGCATGGCGCGGGAGACGAGCAGGCGCAGCAGCGCGTCGAGCCGGTCGTGGCTCGACTGGTGGAGATGGTCGGCCTTGGTCGCCGCGAACATGATCCGGTCGGCCCGCGGCGCGAAGAAGCGCGAGAGCAGGCTGTTGCGCCCGATCCGGAAGGCGAGCAGCACCGCGTCCAGCGCCTCCTCCAGCTCGGCCAGCGCCGCCGGGCCGGAATCGACCGCCGAGAGCACGTCCACCAGCACGATCTGCCGGTCGACCCGCTGGAAATGCTCGCGGAAGAACGGCTCCACTACCTTGCTCTTGTAGGCCTCGAACCGCCGCTCCATCAGCGCGCCGAGGCAGCCGGGGACTTGCGTCTCCTCGAGGCGGTCGAGGGGGGCGAAGGTCAGCATCGGCGAACCGGCGAGGTCGCCGGGCATCAGGAAGCGCCCCGGCGGGGTCGTGGCGACGGATTCGGCGCCGGCGCGGAGCGCGGCGAGATAGGTCTTGAAGGCGTTGGCGGCACGCTCGGCCACCACCTCGTCGAGGGGCGCGGCCGGGTCGAGTTCCCGCATCAGCGCGAGCCAGGGCGCAGCGATCTCGGCCCGGCCGGCCCGGCGGGTGCCGGCGATGGTGGCGCGCGACCACGCCGCGTAGCTCTGATCGACGAGCGCCAGATCGAGCAGCCACTCGCCGGGATAGTCCACCACGTCGAGCATCAGCGTCGCCGGGCCCGAGCGCCAGCCGCCCGCGCGCTCGTACTCGATGGCGAGGCGGAACTGGCTGATCCGGTCGGTCGAGCCCGGCCAGCGCCGCGCCTCGGTGAGCGCCGAAAAGTTCTCCTCGAAGGGGAAGCGCGGCACGTCGTCGTCGGGCTGGGGCACGAGCCGCGCGCGGCGCAGGCGCCCGGCTTGCGCCGGTTCGAAGGCGGGGAGCGCATGGCCCTCGACGAGATGGTGGATCAGGGCGGTGGTGAACACCGTCTTGCCCGAGCGGGCGAGCCCGGTGACACCGAGCCTCAGCGTCGGCTGGATCAGCAGGTCGCTGGAGGCTTCCGCGAAGGCCTTGATCGCGGAACCCGCTTGCGCGGCGTAGTCGAAGAGGGGCGGCAAGGCGGGCTCTGGCGGCGGGCTTCGGCGGGGAAGCGGGACCGCTGACAGGTGGCGCGGGCAGACGGCGATCTCAAGACGTGCCCGGCGCGGGCAACGGCCTCCCTCACGCGAACGGAAGCCGGTCGCGGTCGAGGCGCGGGTCGTACACCCACTTCCGGACCTTGCGGGCCGTGATCCGCGCGGCGTCGGGATGGGCGGGATTGATGAGAGCGTTCTGCTCCTCCGGCACGATGACGGAGGGGACGAGCAGGAGCGCCGACCGGTTGCCGTTCGCCCAATCCGTGCCGAAGGCCAGGCTGACGAGGCCCGCCGGTTCGGCATCCCAGCCGACGGGCAGCGTGTCGGGCGTCGCGACCTCGGCCGCGGCCCAGACCTCGTCCGGCACCTCGATCTCGACGAGGTAACGGTTCAGCGGCAGGCCGCCGGCATTGAGGTGGACGAAGGTTTCGAGGCAGGCGAGGGCACGGCTGCCCGCCGCGTAGACCAGGGCGACCCCGACGGCATTCCACCGGCCGCCGGAGAGCTTGGCCCCGGTCCCCGACAGGTCGTCGGCGGTGTAGGTCCTCGCGTCGGTGCCGATCCGCCAGACCGATCGGCTCACGCATAGGCTCCGCTCTGGATCTGGGCCAGCGCGCGCGACACCAGGGCTTGGCCTTCCATCGTGTCGAGGAGGTCGAGCGGCTTGCCGCCGCCCAGAGCCGGCAGGGGCTCGCGCAGCCAGCGCGACAGCCACGCCGGCGCGTCGAAATCCTTCGCCTCGCCGGCTTCCTCGATCATCGCCTCGAGCTGCCCGACGAGCTTGGCGAGCCCGACGACGCGCTCGCTGTCCTCGGCCGAGAGGGCCTCGTCCCGGGCCGCCTTCTTGTTCACCGTCGCCGTCTTCAGGTTGAGGGCATCGAACATCACCTGCTGGTCGAGGCGCAGCTCGGTGATGAAGCCCTTGACCGTCCTGGCTGGGACGCCGGCCTTGATGACTTCGATGCGGTCGAAGGGGGAGGCACGGTAGAGATCGAGATAGGCGAAGGGACGCGGGCCGGACCGTGCGCCCGCACCCTGCGGATTCCTCCGCTTGAGTGACACCTTGGCCGTCGTCTCCGGCATTGCGGCTGCTCCTTTGAGCAGAACCATAGCTCTTTCGAGCAAGGACGCAAGGCGCCGACGGCCTCCGCGACGCCGCGCCTGCGGATCTCCCCGCGCCTCGGCCCTACGCCGCCCGCAGCGCCCGGATCGTTCCGAGCGTGTCCGTCCGCAGCGTCACGAGGCGGCGGATCAGGGCGGGAAGGTCGCCGCCCTCCCGGCAGGCCGCCTCGATCTCGCGGCACAGATCGGAGAGGGCGACGAAGCCGAGGGCGCCGGCGGCGGCGACCA
>NZ_BPRD01000492.1 GCF_022179745.1 Methylorubrum podarium | reverse complement strand
GTCGTCCTTGCCGAGCGCCGCCTGCGCCGCGGCGAGGCGGGCGATCGGCACGCGGAAGGGCGAGCAGGACACGTAGTCGAGGCCGACCTCCTGGCAGAAGCCGATCGAGGCCGGATCGCCGCCATGCTCGCCGCAGATGCCGAGCTTGAGCCCGTCGCGGGTGGCGCGGCCGCGCTCGGCGCCGATCTTCACGAGTTCGCCCACGCCCTCCTGATCGATCGACACGAACGGATCGACCGAGAGGATGCCCTTCTGGGTGTAGGGCCCGAGGAAGGTGGCGGCGTCGTCGCGGGAAATGCCGAGCGCCGTCTGGGTCAGATCGTTGGTGCCGAAGGAGAAGAACTCCGCGGTCTCGGCGATCTCGCCGGCCTTGAGCGCCGCCCGCGGCAGCTCGATCATCGTGCCGACCTGGTATTCAAGCTTCGCCCCCGTCTCCTCCGTCACGGCCTTGGCCATGGCGTCGATCCGGGCCTTGACGATGTCGAACTCCATCCGCGTGAAGACGAGCGGCACCATCACCTCCGGCGTCACCGGGGCGCCGGTGTCCTTGGCGGCCTGCACCGCCGCCTCGAAGATCGCGCGGGCCTGCATCTCGGCGATCTCGGGGAAGGCGATGGCGAGCCGGCAGCCGCGGAAGCCGAGCATCGGGTTGTGCTCGGAGAGTTCGCGGATGCGGTTGCGGATCTTGTCCTCCGGGATGCCGGTCGCGGCCTGGACCTCGCGGATCTCCTCGTCGGTATGCGGCAGGAACTCGTGCAGCGGCGGGTCGAGCAGGCGGATTGTGACGGGTAGGCCCGACATGATCGTGAACAGCTCCGCGAAGTCCTGGCGCTGGTAGGGCAGGATCTTCGCGAGCGCGCTGCGACGGCCCTCGGCATCGTCCGAGAGGATCATCTCGCGCACCGCGACGATGCGGTCGCCCTCGAAGAACATGTGCTCGGTCCGGCACAGGCCGATGCCTTCCGCGCCGAACTTGCGAGCGGCGCGGGCGTCGGCCGGGGTGTCGGCGTTGGTGCGCACCTTCATGGTGCGGACCGCGTCCGCCCACTCCATCAGCGCGGCGAAGTCGCCCGACAGCTCCGGCTGGAGCATCTTGACCTCGCCCTCGATCACCTGGCCGGTCGAGCCGTCGATGGTGATGACGTCGCCCGCCTTCAGGGTCACGCCGCCGACGGTGAGCGTCTGTGCCTTGTAGTCGATCCGGATCGAGCCGACGCCGGAGACGCAGGGCTTGCCCATGCCGCGGGCCACCACCGCCGCGTGGCTGGTCATGCCGCCGCGCGTCGTGAGGATGCCCTCGGCGGCGTGCATGCCGTGGATGTCCTCGGGCGAGGTCTCGATGCGCACGAGGATGCAGCGGCGCTCGGCCTTCTTAGCGGCTTCCGCGGCTTCCGAGTTGAACACGATCTCGCCGACGGCGGCGCCCGGCGAAGCCGGCAGGCCGGTGGCGATGACCTTGCGCTCGGCATCCGGGTCGATGGTCGGGTGCAGGAGCTGGTCGAGGGCGCCGGGCTCGATGCGCTTGATCGCTTCCTCCTTCGAGATCAGGCCCTCGCCCGCGAGCTCCACGGCGATGCGCAGGGCCGCCTTGGCGGTGCGCTTGCCGTTGCGGGTCTGGAGCATCCAGAGCTTACCCCGCTCGATGGTGAACTCCATGTCCTGCATGTCGCGGTAGTGCTTTTCCAGAATCCCGTAGATGCGGGTCAATTCGGAAAAGCTCTCGGGCATCGCCTTCTCCATCGAAGGCTTTTCGCTCTTTGCCTCGATGCGGGCCTTTTCGGTGATGTCCTGGGGCGTGCGGATGCCCGCCACCACGTCCTCGCCCTGGGCGTTGATGAGGAACTCGCCGTAGAGCGCGCTCTCGCCGGTGGAGGGGTTGCGGGTGAAGGCGACGCCGGTGGCCGAGGTGTCGCCCATGTTGCCGAACACCATGGCCTGGACGTTGACGGCCGTGCCCCAGCTCTCGGGGATGTTGTTCAGCTCGCGATACTTCTTGGCCCGCGGGATCATCCAGGAATCGAACACCGCGCCGATCGCGCCCCAGAGCTGGTCCTCGGGCTTTTGCGGGAAGTCGGAGCCGTGCTCGTCGCGGACGATCTTCTTGTAGACGCCGATCAGGTGCTTCCAGTCGTCGGCCTTCAGCTCGGTGTCGAGGTTGAGGCCCTTCTCGTCCTTGTAGTGCTCCAGCGCCTCCTCGAAGGCGTGATGCTCCACGCCGAGCACGACGTTCGAGTACATCGTGATGAAGCGGCGATAGGAATCGTAGGCGAAGCGCTCGTCCTCGGCGTCCTTCGCCATCGCCTCGACGGTGGTGTCGTTGAGGCCGAGATTGAGCACGGTGTCCATCATGCCCGGCATCGAGGCGCGGGCGCCGGAGCGGACCGAGACGAGCAGGGGCTTCTCGGCGTCGCCAAAGCGGCGGCCGGTGAGCGCACCGACCTTGTCGAGAGCGGCCTTCACCTCGTCGGCGAGTTCCGCCGGGTAGGTCTCGCCGTTCTGGTAGTAGTAGGTGCAGACTTCCGTGGTGATGGTGAAGCCGGGGGGCACCGGAAGGCCGAGGTTCGACATCTCGGCGAGGTTGGCGCCCTTGCCGCCGAGGAGATTGCGCATCGACGCCTCGCCCTCGGCCTTGCCGTCACCGAAGGAATAGACCCATTTCGTCATCAGTCTCTCCGCTGGACGGATCTGGCGACCAAGCGCCGCTCACGCGGGCGTGGCGCATCTCATGTCGCAGTGCAAGGATAAGCTTCACGTCGCTCCGCCACGAGGAGTGACGATGTGGGGGCTCTGTCAGAGCTTAGTGCGCGCATCCCAAAAGGGGAGTGCGCCCCGGCGCGGAAGGGCGCGGGACGGCAAAGGTTGCGCTGCAAAAGAGAGGCCGGGCCACCGCTTCCCGCTTCCCCCTGTCAGGAGAAGTGGCGAAGGACGCCCAGCCCGATCAGCCCGACGACGATCAGATAGATCGCCACGATGTAGTTCAGCAGCCGCGGCGCGATCAGGATCAGGATGCCCGCCAGGATCGCGACGATCGGCTGGAGATGCGAGAGGGTGATGGTCATGGCCGGGTGTTCGAGCGCGATCCCGCGGCCAAGCTTGGCCGCAGGGTAACGACGCTCGGGGAACGCAAAAGGTTCCCCGAACCCGGCCGGATCAGACGCGGTGGATCAAACGCGGTACTTGCCGTTGCGCTTCACCACGAGCGCGTCCCCGTCGGCGCCCGCGTCGTGGTGAAGCGCAACG
>NZ_BPRD01000491.1 GCF_022179745.1 Methylorubrum podarium | reverse complement strand
GGCGGGTGTGGTCGGCGCCGCGGGAACGCTCATCTGCCTGATGCCCCGCCTCGACTCGTTCTTCGAATGGTGACGCCCTCGGAGGGTTGAGAGGTTTGATTGCCGTTTTCCGGGGGCAAGCATCACGCCCCGTTGAGAATGCTGCGGCAATTGCCGAGTTCGGGACGGACAGGTGCCGTGTTCCGTAAGGGCCGCTATTCGGCGTGAACTGGGAACGCAGCGAGAATCGGATCCCGCCGATCCCAGAAGGCCCGGACATCACGCCATGAAAAACCCAGCCCTCAGCCTCTGGCTCTCATCTGTCAACTGGTGGATGAGCCATGCGACGAATGCCGTCCGTCTGCAGCAGCGTGCGACCCTGAAAGAGATGCTGAAGCCGGCAGCGAGCGGCACGCGCAAGCCGAGGCGAAAGCGCATCACGGCGAAGCGCAGGACGGCCTAAAACGCGCGACAACGCTTGGGCCGTCGGACCGAGCTTTCAGTGCGTCTGCAGGAAGATGACAAGCAAAAGCCTGCCAATCAGCCGCTCGATCACAAGACGTATGTGACTGAATAGTTCTGAGGCGCAGACGCTCTTCAGAAAGATGGTGCCCAGGGGCGGAATCGAACCACCGACACTGCGATTTTCAGTCGCATGCTCTACCAACTGAGCTACCTGGGCAACCGCCGTGACGCGCTGCGTCGTCGGCTGGCGGGGGTATAGTGAAGGGTTTCGGGCCTGTCCAGCCTCCCTGCGGCCAGAGGCGAAGCTTTTTTGCCGGACACCGGCCTGCGCGTCAGCGGGAATCGTCCCCGTCGTCCGATCGGGGCGGACGGGGCATCTCGTCGTCCTCCGGACCGGGGATGACGTAGCGCTCCCCGAGCCAGCGACCGAGATCGATATCGGCGCAGCGCGGCGAGCAGAACGGTTTGGTCTCGGGCTGGGCCGGCTTGCCGCAGATCGGGCAGGGCGCGACGCCCTTGTGCATCGCGTTCGTCACGACGCGGCCCCCCAGGCGCCGCGCACGGGAAAGCCCTCGCCCTCCAGCAGGCTCATCGTCTCGTAGAGCGGCAGTCCGACCACCGCGCTGTGCGAGCCGACGAGCTTCACGACGAAGGCTGCGGCCAAACCCTGGATCGCGTAGCCGCCGGCCTTCCCGCGCCACTCGCCGGAGGCGAGATAGCCCTCGATCTCGCGATTCGACAGACGCTTGAAGCGCACCCGGGTCTCGACCATGCGCTCGCGGCGGCGGTCCTTGGCGGAGAGGATGCAGACGGCGGTGTAGACGCGGTGCGTCCGCCCCGAGAGCAGCCGCAGGCAGTCGGCCGCCTCGTCGAGCAGCTCGGCCTTGGGCAGCACGCGGCGTCCGACGGCCACCACGGTATCGGCGGAGACGAGATAG
>NZ_BPRD01000490.1 GCF_022179745.1 Methylorubrum podarium | reverse complement strand
GGCGGATGATCGCCTCGAGGGCGGCCGGCGGGATGGCGGCTTCGAGGGCTTGGCCGCGCTGGCCCATCGCGTTGAGAACCTGCTCCTGGGTGACGCCGAACCGGTCGAGATCGCCCGGATCGGCCTGGATCACCTTGGCGGCGGCCTCTCCTATCCCGCCCGGCTTCAGGAGGTTCTGCTGGAGCCGCTCAAGGCTTTCCGCGTGGCCCCGACCGCGCGGCATGGGGGGGGAGGACGGGGTTCTGTTGGCGGCCATGGCAAAATTCCTCTGAGGATCAGTAGGGGGGGGAGATGGAAGGACGCGGTCCGCCAGGGCCGGTCCGGAACGGGCGGCCGAGGGGCGGCCGCGATCGGACCGAACGGAGGCCAGGATGGCGGCCGGCATCGCGAAGGCGGACGGGAGGCGGCGCCTGAGCAGGGAAGCCGTTTCTAAGGGCGGCCTGGGCCCGCGATTCCGATCGAAGATTTCGGCGTCGGTCGGTGCGAACACCGAGAGATTTCCGTCCACCCTCTCTCCCGTCCATGGAAGGAGCAGGTGCCGGCTCGCCGTCTCGCGATCCGCATGGCTCTGCAGCTGATAAAGCTGAAGCGTCGCCGTCGCGTCGAGACGGCTCCAATTCCTGAACGCACTCCACAACCAAGGATCGTACAACAACTCAGCAATGTGCCAATCCTCGAAGTCGCTCCATCGCTTCGGGCGTGGGACGAAGTAGCTCCACCGTCCGGCTACGGTGCGCCGCCACAGCTCCGCGCGCCGCGCGATCAGCCGCAGATCTTGGTTCTCGAGGACCACGCCTGCCGCGTGGGCCCATTCGGCGGCGAGGCCGAGGGCCTGGAGCGCCATGAAGGCGTCACCCGGCCCCGTCCTCTCGGGGTACTCGACGAAGGGCGGGCCCAGGTCGCGTAGGCGTTCGAGAACCGCAGCGGCGTGCTCGGCGAGCCGCCCATCCTGGTTGAGCCGCAGGATCTGGCGCATCGGGCCGGCATACGGCGTCAGGGCCGCGAGCGCCCCCGTGATCCGCACCAGATCGTCCGATCTCAGACCGTCTGGCAATGGGCCGCTTGGTGCCGGGCGGCTCTGTCCCGGCCCGAGCGGCTCCGGATCGAGCATCGGAGGTCGCGGGAGCCCCCAGGCCGCGCGCCTGTCGCCTGCGACCTGCAGCGCCTGTGTCAGAACCCGTTTCGGTCCACGCGCCCACAGGGCCAGCGCCGCCTGCACTGAATCAGTCTCGTCGCTGAGACTGCTCCTTGCTGCGAGCTTCGGCGCCGCGACCGCGAGAACGAAGCCAAGGGCACCGCTCCGCAGGTCGCCGCCCGCGCTCCCAGAGAGGACGAAGCCAAGAGCGTCGCTCGACAGGCTTCCACTGGGCGGCGCTGACGCCCTGCCTCCGCCGAACTGGCGCATCAGCCCCAGCGGCGTGAATTCGGCGCGCATCTCGAGTCGGGCCAGTGCGTCGATCGGGTGAAGCCCCGGCAGGTCGCGATCGTCGGGTGCGACCGCGTCGCGGCTCCGCAACGACCGCCGGGCCTCGCTCCAGCGCCCCACGCGCCACAGAAAGCTGCGGACCGGATCCGCCGCCGGCGAGGCGGGATCGAGGCTCCGCCTCCGTATGGCCTGGTCATAGACCAGGCTCGCCTCGGTCCAGTCGGACTTCTCGATCATCAGGCGCAGGTCGTCGACCGCCCGCAGGTCCACTGACTCGGCCATCGCGAGGCCGGCCGTCCGGAAGGGTGGCGATCGCTCGCCGCGGCTGCGCGCCACCGCCTCGCGTGCCGCCTCGGGTAATTCCGCCAGGGTTGATGCGTCGAACAGGGAGCTCAACTCGGAGGGGACGGCGGGGAGCGGATCGCCGACCCGGGTCGCCTGCAATCGGTGATACAGTCCCTCGGCTCGCCACAGCGTCTCAGGCCGCCGCTCGAACCAGGCCGCCGCCGCCCGGTCGAGCCTCGCGCAGGATTCGGGATCGTCGGCGTAGAGCAGCGGCAGCAGGACGACCCGCATGCCGGCATCCTGGCGCAGCCACTCCGTCCCGGGCTGGCGCCGGACGAGCCAAGCCTGGCGCTCGAGTTCCGCAACGAGGCGTTCGGCCTCTTCCAGACTGGGAATCGCCGCGCCCACGGTTGGGGCGATCACCTCGCGCAAGAGGACCGGACTGATCCAGCGCGGCACGAGGCCCGGCTGCGCCAGGGCGCGCAATAGAGGGCTGTCGAGGCGCGAGAGCAGGAAGCGGTGCAGGTAGGCGTCCCCGACTAGCGACGACGAAATGGTGCCCGCCGATCCCGCCGCAGGATCGGTCTCGAGCTGCGCGGCGACGCGCAGCAACAGCGGGTTGCCCCGGGCGAGGGAGTGGATCGCCGGCCGCGCCGAGTGCGGTACGGTAAACTGCGCGAGGACCCGCTCGGACGCCTCCAGCGACAGGTTGGAAAGGTCGTGGCGACGCCCGACCCGGTCTGGGATCGGATCAAGCGCGTCGCCCCGGCCAGCGGCGATGACGCAGAGCGGCGCGAGGCCGTGCGCCATGCAGCCGTCCAGCCAGGCGAAGAGCTTGCCCGGGTGACTCTCGCCGCGCCCGCGCAAAACCTCGAGTGTGTCGAGCACGACGACGACGGGGCAGTTCTCGCCCCGCACGAGAGCGCCGCAATACGAGAGGAGGGCGTCATCCGGACCGTCTGGGCGCTCGCCCTTGACGGGGACGCCGCGATCCGTGCGGGCCGCTTCCGAGCGCAGCCGCTTGAGGTCCGCGGCGGCCTGCGGCAGCTGGTTCCCGATCTGGCGGCCGACCTCGCCAGTCAAGCCCGCCTGGTCGAGGATGTCGAGGCTCGGCCGGTCGAAGTCGAGCCGGATGACGAACGGCTTGCCCTCGCCCGGATAGACCGCTGCCAGAGCGCGGTCGAGCAGGGTCGACTTGCCGACTCCCGGCAGACCCGAGACAAACAGGGCGGTGACTGGCGGCCCTGCTGCGGGCCGCCCGAGCCAGTCCGCCAGGGCGGTGACGTCCTCCTCCCGACCGACGAAGGGGCGCTGCGTGACCTCCGCGCCCCTCCGGGCATCGTCCAAGCGGGCGAGGGCGGCGCGGACGAGGTCGAGGGAGTCCGGCACGGCGGTGCTCCCGCCCGCCCAGGTCAGTACGTCGGATGCGCGCTCCAGCCACGGGCGATCCGCCTCGGTGACGCGGCCGACCACCTCGGACAGGCGAGGCCCCAGCACATCGGCGGCGTAGCGGCCTGATCCCGTCAGGACCTCGAGAAGCTCTTCCGCATCCTCGTCGAGCGGAGCGACGGTGCGCCGCCAAGCCGCCTCCCGGCTCAGCCCGGCCTCGTCGAGCGGGGCGAGCTGGCGCTGGCGCTCACTGCCGCGCATCAGCCAGAACGTGCCATCGGGGCCGAGCCCGGTCTGGCAGGCCTCCGCCAGCCCGGACGCGACAAGGGCCCTGACAACGCGCGTCGAGACCGCCGCGACTTCGAGGGCCGTGCTGGGCCGGAAGGGTCCCGACAGGGCCGCGAAGCGGCGCACCGTTGCGAGCGAGCCCGACAGATCACGGTCCGTGGCACCGTCCGTCACGGCTGCCCCCCCTGCGCGACCCTGCGCATGTCCTCGACATGCTTCTTGATCGCGCGTGTGATGCCCGGCAGATCGCCGGTGGCGTACCGGCCGTTATGGGGCCTGAAGCCGGCGAGCGCTTGCCTAGCCATCAGCGCGGTCTGGTCGTCGCTGTGCCCGGCCTTGATCTCGTCCCCAGCCCATCGAAGGACGTTCTCGACGTCGAGTATATCGACCTGCCCGAAGACCTCGACGACGAAACCCGGCACGCCCTCGCGCGCGAGGGCCAGGCTTGAGAACTCGGTCGCCGGAGTCACCAACGTCTCCAGTCCCGCGACGACGACGCGCAGATTCGGACGGAAGATCACTGCCGCGAGGAACGCCTCGAGATCGAGCCGCTCGCGCGGCGCCAAGCTCCGGTCCGGATTCGCGACGTAGATCCAGAACAGCTTCCGGGCCTGACCGGCGGCCTCATCGAGGGCCGAGCAAAGAACCTGGGCGACCTCCCGGGCGCTTGCCGCCGGCGTGGCCTCGCCCGGACCGACGCCGCTCGCCGGCCGGATTGTGGCGACCTGCGGATCGAGGCCCGCATGCCAGGCGATCTGCGCCGGCAGATCGGTCTCGCTCGCCGCGAACCCGACCTCGATCAGCCGGTGGAAGCCGGGCCGGCGGGCGAGCAGATGCTCGAGGAGGCGGGCCGTGAAACCGAGGCCGGTCGGCCCCTGCCGATCGACATCCTGGCGCTTGACCCTGATTCCCCGCACGCGTGTGTCGGCGGAGGCGGCCGCCGCCGCCGCTTCGAAGAAGCGGTCACGGCCGACGACGATTTCCCCGTCGAGACTCCAGACGATCTCGGGAGCGACGTCCCTGTCCACGCAGGTGCGCAACTGGTCGAGGGCGACGTTGACCGGGACCAGTCGCCGCCACCCGCGCTCCTTGGCCTGGTGCACACCGAGCAGGCTGGGGGCTGGATCAAGGAACGGCCCGCCGGAGGATCCGGCGGACGTATCGGCATCGTGGCCCCAGCGTACGCTGAGTCCCGGTAGCGGGCTGAGCCGCGCGAACCCGATCCCAACATCCTCTCCCTGTGGGTAATGCATCAGCAGGATGGCGCCCTGGTTCGCCGGGACGACCGGATCTTGCGGCAGCGGCAGGTATCCGAGGCGCACGCCCTCTGGACGGGCGAGCTTCAGGACCGCGAGGTCGTGACGATTCTCGTAGTCGAGGTCGCGGGCCGGGAACTGGCTCTGGTATTCTCCGCCCGTGCACGGCGAGATGAGCGCCAAGTCCGGCATCACCGCTTCCTTGCGCCCCGATGGGAACTGCACCTCAATGCGGCCGAACCGAGCCTCGGCGTCGTCGGGGGGCCCCGGAGCGACGACGTGCCAAGCCGTCAGCACGAGGCTCGGCCCGATGAGGCAGCCCGACCCCTTCACCTGCCCGTCGACGATCACCCTGCAGCGCAGGCGCCGGTTCCAACCGATAATGCTTTGGGCCGCCGCCTCCGGAAAGTTGGCGCTGCCCGCCACCCATCCCGCCGGCATGTCTCGACGCAGTTGATCGACCGCATCGGCGACGCCCTCGTCGACAACGATGCCGCGCGCTTCGAGCGCCAAGATGAATGCATTGAGCTTGTTTTCCTGCTCAAGTATATATAAAAAAAAATCCCCCAAGTTTTCGCCAGGTGACATCTCTGCCCTGATGCCGTCTAAAGATATTGCTGGCTCATCAACATCATATATAAATCTAAGAGCGCGTGAAACGGCCTCTGGGTGCTGCTCGATTGCTTCAATGATCTTTTCGCGAAGCATTCATCCCACTCCCCTCAGTCAACATTCTGGCATTTGAGGAGCAGGATCGCAAGACGGAAAGTTTTCTTGCCTTCGCATGAAGGCGAGGACATCAGGCAATTGAATGCCACTACCTCGGATACCGAAGCGTCAGGGCGAGCGCTGTGCACAGACCGAGATCGGGGCGGCCGATCTCCTACGCCACCCTCCTTTCAAACATCAGGAAATATAATCCCTGGAGCGTGTTGTGAACTGATCAGGGGGTTCGGCGCTGATCTTGATATCGATTGATTGCCCCGCCTATCGCTACAATTGCGATTTTATCGGTATTCCGACTCTCTACGGCACCATGATTTGCTCATCATGGACGTCGATCGAGACGACGCTGGAGTTGTGGACCTTGGTGAAGGGGCGTATGCGGCCGCTGTTCACGCAGGAGCGCATTGCCGCCTCGGCTGGGGCGCTCCTGGATGGGCTGCTCGGCCTGGAGCGGCACAATCAGACCACTGCGCATTGAACAGCATCGCGTCTCCTCGCTCGAAAAGAGAAAACTTCAGCAACCGTACCGCGTTCGAATGACAACAGGCCCTAGCATTACAGTCGCATGCGCCTGTTGATCGAGCTTGGCGGGCAGAAGCTTGGTAAGCGCACCGCCACACTAATCAGGCGATGACGAGAGCCGGTTCAAGGCAACCGAAGAATGCCGACTGTGCCCTATCCGCTACTATCAGATCAAATTTCCCGATCGCCATTGCCAAGCAACGCCACGCAAGGTGGAATGCCGTCGCTAATAACAGAGGGGGCATGCATGATATTCGCGATCATCGATCTGCTCGAAAAACTGCTTGGTTGGCTCAAGCCGTTCGCCTCGAAAGAAAAGGTTCAGGCCGATACAGGTCCGGCTGCGCAAGGGGAGCAGGTGTCACCACAAACAAGCGATACGGCAAGCCCAGCGGCCCCGTCCTCTTGTGGTGGAGTAATCCCGAGCCGACCGTTGGGGAATGAGTTCTCGGGGTTGATGGAGACGCAGCCGAAGGGATTGGATCTCGATGATCTACCCACGGCCGCCGGGACACAGGATCATGCCATATTGGCTGATTTTAAGGGATATAAAGGCAACCCGGAAATGAATAGAAGCCCATTCGCTTGGGGCTTCATCTTCGAACGAGGGTCGGATCGCATGATTTTGCCAAAGCCCGCAAAGGCTGGTCTTGCCGTCTGGTACTCTCTCGACCTGAAATGGCGCGGCAAATATACCATCCAATGGGAAGTGATCTGACGACGATGCGTCTTTTCTCTACCGTATGCAGGGCCGCCCTTGCAACCGCAGCCATTCTATCCGTTGGATTAGGTGGTTGCGCCAGCGTCATTCCCGCTTTCGACGTTCCCTACGAACGGACAGGACCGAATACGGTCGAGCCAAACATCGACTCGATCATCCGCAGGATCGTTTGCGAACTGATTGATACCGCGAGCACTCGAGGCGATCTTACTCCGCTGTTTATCGCCGGACAGGACATTCAGGTTCTTGCAGAACTAAACCTCGCAGCAACTCATGAAGGGAAGGTGGCGCCTACCTTCTCGTTCATTGGGCAGCCGTTCACCTTCGGAACTGGCCTTTCGTATCGGCAGGCGAGAGAGCAGGGACTTGTGATTAATCTGAACTACTCTCTCGACGCCCTCAGGAGCACTCGTAGAGACCCGGTCTGCGACAATCCGGCTGACACAAATCTCGCTGGAAATCTCGGTATTCAGCAGATGTTTAATAAAGGTAAAACAGCATCTTACTTGAATTGGAGCGCAAAAGGTACTTATGGGGTCTTCGGTGGATACGTCTCTTTCACCGTAGACACCCAACTGCTGCCAACAGGGCCGTCCTTCGCCTTTAATACGTTCGAAATCGTTGGGCCGTTTCTGACTGCATCCAACAAGAACGTCGATCGTCTGAACATCGCTTTCGTCAGAGGGCCGAAAGCCGAGGGCATCAACGCGATCATCCGCGGCGAGAACTTTATCTCGCAGCTTAAACAGAACCAGATCGCCAACTCTCTCGCGATCATCGCGAGTTCCCGCTGAGGGCTCGGCGGCGGGGCGTCAGCCCCGCCCCACGATCGAACACATGATCAGTCAGATTGAGATCGGACGAACATAGGTCAGATTGAGCAGCATCGCCTGGAGATACGCGCGGGGTGGCGTAAGCCGTCCCGTCTCATCAGGGCGTCCGAGATCACGCAGGTAACCGTTCGCGATGCATCGCCGGATCGCTCCGCGCTCCGTCAGGCTGAAGTCTTCCTACTTCAGGGAGAAATCGAGTTCGCTGTCGTACTCAGCGTCGAAGCCTTCCTCACCCGCCAAGGCCTGGAGGCGTCCGAAAATACGGTACTCCCGCGCACGCCTCTCCATCGATGCGGGCCAGTCACCGATGCGGGAATCACGCGGCGGGTCGAGGTCGCGCCGCAGACGCGTCAAACGCGCGCTTCTCTCGCGGTCGATATAGGCAGAAAGGTGGTCGCGGATCTGGCTCGTGCAACGCATGGCGGGATTGTCTCGGACGCGGGGGCTTTCCGCGTTGAGGGCCCAGCCGAGTGCGCGCGCACGGGATGGGTCGGACGTGCCCAGGCTCAGAGCGACCGTGGTGGGACGCGCCGGCACGCCGCGCACCGCGCTCGATGCGGTGGCGGCGCGCTGCGAGCCGGCCCCGACGGCTGCGGCGACGCTGGTGCGCGGGTTCATCGAGCGCACTGGGATCCGGGCCAAGCGCGCGCTCGCTGGGCTCGATGCCGCAATCGAGGAGGAATTGGAGGTGGCAGGCCGTATCACCCTGGCTCGGGTCGCGGCTGCCTTCGATACGACGTTGCGGGATCTCACTGACCGGGCTGACGAACGGCTGCGGCAGCTCGATCGAGGGGTCGAACAGAGCCTGCTCACGAGTTTGGCCGCAGCTACCGGCTTCACCGCGAAGGTTGGGCCGGCCGCGTCCCCCACACAGAGGCCGATCCGGTCGACGAGACCGCGGACGACGTCCTCCTGAGAGATGCCCTGACGCTGGTGATCGCGGCTGAGACAGGCCGGGTCGTCACCACAGCCGAGCAGGCCCGCGCGGAGACAGAGCCACTCCCCTCTCGATCGACGCCTTCGGCAGAGCAGGACCCGTCTCGTCCGAAGATGTTTATTTCAAACAATCTCCGACATAGGTTGCCCCGGGACATTGGCTGCTGCTGAGGCAGCAAAGAGAAGATCCTGTAATCTCATGGGCCGATCCTGAGCAATGGATGTACTCGAATTTTGTGTCACTGATCCTGCGGCATCCGGACTTGCCCTGGATGGGCCCGTCGTTGGTCGGGCGCGCGCACCAATTGGGACGATTGTCGGTGCCGAGATCGCCGCAGGTTTGGATCGGGACAGTCACGCCCTGTGCGTGGGCGGCGCCGGTCGCAGCGAGGCAGACGACGATGACGGCAAGCGTGCGGTAACATGTCATGGCGATCTCCTGTCGGATGTCGTGCCGCGAGAGCAGGCGAGAACGGGGATGCTCACGAAGTTCCCCGTCCCCGTTTGGCGGAATTGTCGGCCTCGGATGCGTGCGGACCGATCTCGACGCGGGCGGCGAAGCGCGGGCCCGAGAGCTCGAGTTGGTCATCGTCGGGGAAGTCGGCGGCGCCTTCGTCGACAGGCTCCTGCGCGTAGGTCGCCGGCCGCATCGCGTCGATTTCCTCGACGAAGACCACGTGCTCGACCTGCGCGTCGTCGAGTGGGTCCGTCGCGAGCCGGAACGTCCCCGTCCAGCACAGGGATCCCGCCGCCTGTCGATCGGGGTTGGGGATGACGGCGCCGTCCGGCAGCGGCAGATGGATGCCCGGAGGCGGGTCAGGGCATGGCTTGTCGGCGTCGAGCCGCGTCAGGTAGCAGCCGAGTTCGGCCTGGGTCCGGGGGATGAAGGTCCGCTCCGCCCAGGGGCGCCGCTTGCCGTTCCGGATGGTACCGTCGGGATCCGCCAGCCGGGCCGGGGTCTCGACGCCGTCGGGACCGCGCCTGAGCACCGTCATCCGCATGAGCGGGCGCTGGCGCCACCATGAGAGGCGGGCCGCGTCGTGCCCGTCCGGCTCCGCCGCCGCGTGGAAGGAGCCCGGACCGGTGACCGTCACGGTGACGAGTCCGCGCTCCGTGCGGGACGCCGTCGCCACCACCCGGCGGTCGGGCATGATCTGCGTCCACTCCACCACGGGCTCCGACACCCTCAGCATCCCCTCGGCCAACGGTTGGTAGCGCACGAGGCCGAGGCGGATGAACGGCGCGGCCACCCCGAGGCCGCTCAACGGGACGTCCGCGTACCAGACCTCCCGGTCGGCATCGAAGCGCGGCCGATAGGTGAGCAGCGCCACCTCCATGGTGGTTCCGGTCCCGTCAGCGCCCGGCGTCCCGCCCGGGATCGGCATCGTGGCCCGCGGCACGTAGACGACCTCCGCATCGGCGCATGCGAGCGCGTCCCAGCGCTGTGCCTTCGGAGCGGATGGGCCGTCGATCGGCGCCGTGCCGAGATCCGCGAAGGCACCCGCGGGCATGAGCCAGCCCTGCGGCCCCGGCCCGCTCTTGATCGGGTCGCGCCCCCAGCGGGTCACGTAGACGCCGCCGGGACCGAGATCGGCGTCGGAAAAGCCCCGCATGTCGATGTCGCGCCGCTGCAAAGCGGCCAGGTAGTCCGCCCCGTCGTAGTCGCGCACGACGGTATCGTGATCGGGACCGATGCGGTCGCTCAGGATCTCGGGCGGCCAGAGCACCAGGCCGAGCCGCTCGTCCGCGCCCGAGGTGGCGCCCGGCCGCCGCCAGGTCACGCGCAGCATGGGCTCGCGCACGACCTCGGCGGAGCCCGGCCCCCGCGACGCGGATGTGATCCGGGCCGAGGGCGCGACCGTCAGCGGAACGAGCTGGGCCGGCGCCTTGGTGGCCGGGAGGATCACCGTCTGGGCCGTGCCGGAGAGGACCGTCTTCGCGGCCTCAAGCATCCGGCCGCTCGCGCCGTCCCGGAAGGAGTTGGCGGTGCGCGATCCGACCCGCACGGTCAGCGAGAGGCGGCGCGCCCGCGTGTCGGCGAGCACGAAGGGGGTCGTCGCCCGCAGCGCCAGCCGGTCCGCATTCCCCGCCTTGGCGGCCTGCTCCGCCGTGGCCGCCGCTCGCTGCAGTTCCAGGAGATCGAAGGACGGCCAGATCCCGGCCGGCGAATCGATGCGCAGCAGGACGGCCTGCTCGCGCTCGAAGGTGACCGAATCGTCCGGCGCGACCGTGAATCCGTACACGTCGCGGGGGTCCTTGGGCGCGTTCCTGGCCGGGTCGATCGGCCACAGCCCGCGGGCGACTTGATCGAGGCTGCGCTTGCGCTCGTCCGGATCATCGAACCGGCCGCCGACGAGGCTCTCACCCTCGGCGACGATCTCGACGAAGCCCGTGGTGGCCGGATCGAACGTGACCGTGCCGGCGATCAGGATCCCCGCCTCGCCCGGCTCGGGCGCGGGCGGCATCGCCTCCCCGCGCTCCAGCACGGCCGTCCGCGTCGCCGTGCTCAGGCGATGCACGGACAGAACACCGGTGGGCACCGAAAGGGGCCGATCGACGGCGTGCACCGTCCGGATGACGATCGCGGCGGCGATCTCCGGCGCGCCCGCCGCCGTCGCCATGGCGTGGACGAATCCGCTGACGGCGCGGATCGTCGCGCCCGCGAGCTGCCGCTGGCCGAGCGTCGTGACCGAACCCGCGCGCACCTTCGCCTCCCTGTCGAGGGCCGCCCGGACCTCGCTCTCCCCGGCGCCGATCCGGTCGGCGATCGTCCGCGCCAGGCCCTGGCCCGGCTCGCAGGCCTCGCCGCTCCCCGGATCGTAGCTGGCGAGGAGCGCCGCCGTCTCGACGACGTCGAAATGGCGGGCGAGGTTCGTCGCCGTGGGCAGGCACCAGATCGCGACGTCGGCCACCGTTCCCGGCGGGAGCCTCACCTCGACCCGCGAGACGCCGACGCTCACGCCCGCCCGCGGGGTCCCACGCAGCAGGCGTCCGGCGGCGTCGAGGGTGAAGAGGGCAGGACGCTTCGCGACGGACAACGCCGCGTCCGCGCGCATCATCGTCCCGTCCTCCGCCTCGAGCCCGAGGACGGCGTCGCCCTTGGAGGGGGTCGTGGTCTTGGAGGACACGGGCTGCGCCACGAACTCGATCGCGACCGGGCGGACATCCGGGGCGGTCACGCCCCGGGGACGGACCGGAACGACGAGCGGCCTGTCCGCCAGAGGCTTGCCTGCCTCGTCCCGGACCTGGATGACGAGGTACTCCGCCATCGGGTCGGGATGATAGGGCAGCCGGCGCGGCCGGTCGACGGTCCGCGGCCGGAAGACGCTGTCGCCGTTGGCCTTCGGCGAGAAGGGCTGCCCGAAGCCGACGCCGTCGTCGAGAGCCCCGGCCGTCCCCGCATCGAAGGTCCAGACCGGGAAGCCGCCGGCCCGGGCGTGATCGAAATCGACGTCCCTCATCCCGTCGCGCGGTCCCATCCAGGACCCGACCCGCTCGTCCTGGAACGCGATGACGGCCTCGGCGGCGGGAAGGGCCTGCTTGTGCTCGTCGGCGAACGTGGCCGAGACCCCCGGCGGGACGACGACCCGGACGGAGCGCGCATGGGGCGGATCGACCGCCATGGTCCCGTCGGACTGCCTGCGCGAGCGCAGGATCACCGACGTCCCCGTCTCCCGCAGCCCGTCCCGCACCCCGTCGAGGGGACGCTCGAGCATCGGCTGGGGCGTCGAGACGAGCGGCGCCTCGATCCGCTCGTGGCGCAGGTGCCGGCGCGGTCCGGCCGTCTCGTTCGGGACCGCGAGGTGAGGCGCCACGTCGTCCCCCAGGCCAGGACCGCCGCCGCGCACGATGCCGCCGGCCAGCACGGCGCGCATGCGCATGTGGTAGCCCGCACCGAGTACCAGCCGCGGAATCCGCCAGGCCGCTCCGTCGGTCCAGCCGGCCGGCGGCGCGAGCGAATAGGTCTGCGACAGGCGCAGCGGCGCGCAGCCTTCCTTCAGGGCGATCTCGTCCGCCTCGGGATCGATCCCCAGGGGAGCGCCGAGCCAGTTGGCCACGGTCTCGTCGACGTAGGCCCGCTGCCCCTCGCCCTCCGGCTGGAGCCGCGCCGGCAGCACGAGGGTCGCGCCGTCATAGGCCGCCCGGTCGGCGGCCAGCGGGATCACCTGCGCGAGCAGGCGGCCGAGCTCGGTGTCCCGGATCACCGGCCGGGTCACGTCCGCCGGGTCGCCGAACGCAATCGTGCGGCGGCACAGGTCGCGCCACTCGATCGCGCCGCCCTGCGGGACGCCGACGTCGAGGCGGTAACCCGCCGTCAGGTCCGTGGCGTCGACGATCTCGACC
>NZ_BPRD01000489.1 GCF_022179745.1 Methylorubrum podarium | reverse complement strand
CGCACCGCGCCGGACGCGTCGATCCCGACGGCGTAGGTGATCTTCTCGTGCTTGCCGAGCACGGCATCGACGATGAACCACCCGCCGGTCGAGACCCGCCAGACGCGTCCGGCATTGAACGGTTCGTCGACGCCGGATCGCTCGCGCATCGCCTCCAGGACGGCCTCGGGCACGGCGACGGCGACCTTCTGGAACGAGGCGCCGGGAAACAGGGCGGCCTGGGCCTGGGCAACGGTGAGGTACTCCGTGGCCTGCGCCTCGGGGGCGGCGAGGACGACGAGCGGAGCGGCGGCGAAGGCTTCCCAGCGCATGGCGGCGATCTCCTCAGAAGGGCATGCCGAACTTGAGCATGACCTCGTCGCGCGCATGCTCGTCGCCGTAGATCCGGCCGTGCCACATCACGTCGGCCTGATCGCGGTTGTAGGCGAGGGTCATCGGCAATTGGTGCCGCCACGCCGCCGTCACCCACCAGCCCTTGGTGGCGTAGTGCACGTTCGGCCCGAGGAAGAAGGCGGAATGGTCGGGCGAGCGCCAGAGGATGCCGGCGAACTCGTTGTGCACCCGCCCCTCGATGCCGAGGAACCAGTTGTCGGCCACCCGGTAGGAGGCGCCCAGCGTGACGTCGAGCGGCGACTCGCGGTTGGTGGTCCGGTCGGAGTAGCGCTCGTTCTCGTGCCGTCCCATCAGGTTGGCGGCCACCACGAGCTTGTCGTCGAGGAAGTTCTTCTGGACGATGATCCGCCATTCGAGCTCCCATTCCCGCGGGCCGAATTCCGGTTCGAGGTAGAGCGCGAGGCCGATCGGGTCGGTGTAGGGGTTCAGGATCTGGTAGATGACCTCCACCGAGGCCGAATCGAACCGGGCGCCGCTCAGCCGGTTGTAGGGGTTGAAGTTCGGCCCCTCGAACATCGACACGCCGGGTCCGCCGGTGGTGCCGTCGATGCCGTTGCGGAAGGCGTTGCGGTAGCTCCAGTTCAGGTAGCCGGCCACCTGAAGGTTCGGCGTGACGCCGAGCTCCAGCTCCTCGCTGTTCTGGAGATACGCGTACTGGCCGCGCGACTGGCTCCGCTGCAGGAACGAGCGGTGCTCGTACTCGAACGTGCCCGGCGGATGGATGTCGGCGGTGTAGATCCAGCCGAAGAACGCCTCGCCCGCCTCCGCCGTCGAGATGACGCCGAGCATCGCGTCGCAGCAGACGAACAGCAGCGCCAGGATCAGCGTGTGGATCAGGAGGGGTCGCAATCCGCCGATGACGGGCAGCGTCCAGGCGCGCGACTGCGGACGACGAGGACGGCACGCGCCCCCGCACGGAACAATACCAATCGTCATCATGATCAGCCCGGCATAACGAGTTGCATGCCGCCCAATGGGACTGGCTTATCTTGATTTTTTATCAGGCCATCGAGCTTGAGCATTGATTATCGAGAGGCGCATCAATGTCAACACGCCACAACGTCTGATATATAAAAATAATCCTCCGCACAGATCTGGTATTTTTCAAACAAAGCTCAAGAATGAGAATTATTATAAGTCACACAGGCCGAGCAACTTCAAGGGTGGCGACGCCCGATCCCCGTGAGTGAGGCGGCACGCGGTCGGACCGGATCATGGGCGAGAGCACCGGGCGCCCCTCCTCGGGTGCGTTCTGTCGGCGCGCGCCCCACATAAGGGCGCGTGACCGTCGAAGCCCTGTCCTCCTCCATGCCGCCCGCCACTCTGCCGCCGCGCTTCTCCGCGTGGTTCGCCGCCCGCGGCTGGTCGCCCCGCCCGCATCAGCTCGAACTGCTCGCGACCGTCCGGGCCGGGCGCTCGGCGCTGCTCGTCGCGCCGACCGGCGCGGGCAAGACGCTGGCGGGCTTCCTGCCGAGCCTGGTCGAGCTGAGCGAGAGAGAGGGCGATGGGAAGGGAAAGGCGCGCGGCCTCCACACCCTCTACGTCTCGCCGCTCAAGGCACTCGCCGTCGACATCGCCCGCAACCTCGAAGCGCCGATCGAGGGCATGGGGCTTGCCGTCACGGTCGAGACCCGCACCGGCGACACGCCCGCGCACAAACGCGCCCGCCAGATCCAGCGCCCGCCGGACATCCTGCTCACCACGCCCGAGCAGCTCTCATTGCTCCTCGCCCATCGCGAGGCCGAGACGTTCTTCGCCGGCCTGCGCACGATCGTGCTCGACGAATTGCACGCACTCGTCACCTCGAAGCGCGGCGATCTCCTCTCGCTGGCGCTGGCCCGGGTGCGGCGGCTGGCGCCCGAGGCCCGCGCCATCGGCCTCTCGGCCACGGTGCGCGAGCCGGACGCGTTGAGGAAGTACCTCGTCTCACAAAACCCTCCCCCCTCTGCGCGGGAGGGGGGAGGGACGTCGGCGGCTCCCATGGCCGATCTCGTGGTGGTGAAGGGCGGCGCCAAGCCCGACCTGCACATGCTCGATATCGGCCGCACGCTGCCGCTCTCCGGCCACACCGCCCGGCACGCCATGCCGGCGATCTACGACCTGATCCGGGTGCACCGCACGGTGCTCGTCTTCGTCAACACCCGGCTCCAGGCCGAGTACACCTTCCAGGAGCTGTGGCGGCTCAACGACGACACCCTGCCCATCGCCCTCCACCACGGCTCCCTCGACGCC
>NZ_BPRD01000488.1 GCF_022179745.1 Methylorubrum podarium | reverse complement strand
TGCCGGACAGGCCGGCATCCCCGATCCTGTCGATAGGTCCGAGCCGAAGGAGCCCGTTCCGATGGATGCGCCGAGTCCAGCGGGATCGGTCTGCGTTCATGACTCGGTGGCGCTGCGTCCGACGAGTCTCACCACGCTCTTCCGCCCCGAGGTTCTGGCTTATCAGGCCTCGCGCCGGCAATGGGGCAGCGTCGTCGAGCTGCGACCCGTTTCGGCCCGCGCCCTGTCCTGGTCGGCCGTGCTCGCGGCGGCCATCGTCGTCACCTTCCTGTGCTTCGCGCAATACGCTCGCAAGGAGCCCGTGCCCGGTTACCTGCGCCCATCGCTCGGGACCGCAAAGGTCTTCGTGCCGCAAGTGGGCGTGGTCCGCGAGGTCCGGGTCGGTGAGGGCGAGGTCGTCCGGAAGGGACAGCCTCTGATGACGATCGATACCCAGCAGGTCTCGGCCGGCGGCCGTGATCTGACCCAGGCCGCCCTCGATTCCCTCTCGGCCCAGCGCGTCATGCTCGCGCGCCAGATCCAGGCGGAGGAGGCGCGCGCCGTTTCTGAGCGGCAGCGGCTCCAGGCCTTGATCGACGGCCTGCGGCGCGAGAGCGAGGCACTCGAAATCCAGGCCCGCCGGCAAGAGGAGCGTGTCGCCCTCGGGCGAGGCCTGCTCCATTCGGCGGCCCAACTCGCCGCAAAGGGCATCATGGCCGATGCCGAGCACAAGCGACGCCAGCAGGACCTGCTGGCGCAGGAGGGCGGGCGGGATGAACTCGTCCAGCGGATCGCTCAGCGCCAGAACCAACTCGTCGAGGCGCGCGCGAACCTGGAGCAACTGCCCACGGTCCATGGGGGGAGACTGCAGAATCTGCGCAACGACCTGTCCTGGGTCGAGCAGCGCGTCGCCGAGACGGAGGCGCGACAGGCCTACGTGGTCGTCGCACCGGTGAACGGCACCGTTGCGACGCTCCAGGCCGCGCCCGGCCAGCCCGCCCATCCGAGCCAGCTCCAGATGACGATCGTGCCGGAGGCGGCGGGATTGTCGGCCGAACTGTTCGTGCCGAGCCGCGCGGTCGGCTTCATCGCGCCGGGTCAGCCGGTCCGGCTCCTCTACGAGGCCTATCCCTATCAGAAGTACGGAGCCTACGGCGGTCGCGTCACGCGCGTCTCCGGGACCGTGGTCCGCCCCGGCGAGACGGGGGGGCCGCTGGCGCTGACCGAACCCGCCTACAAGGTCGAGGTCGCCCTTGAGAGTCCCTACGTCAAAGTCGATGGGCAGCCCGTCGCCCTGAAGCCCGACATGGCGCTGCGGGCCGACATCGTGCTGGAGAAGCGCAGCATCATGCGCTGGCTGCTCGGTCCCTTCCTCGGAATCCGCAACGCCATCGATGCCGACCCCCTGGTCCGTTGGCTGCGCGAGGAGATGCCGGCGGCCGCCGCCGCGCTGATGGCGGGCGTGCGGGCCCTCCCCCGCGCGATCCTCGCCTTCATCCCGTCCAGGGCCGACCGCGAGCCGGGGCAGGCGCCGCGGCGAACGGCGGAGCGCTGAGCGATGGACGGCCTCCGCCTGCGCATGGGCGGTGGAAGCCTGCCCGTGATCCTCCAGACCGAGGCCGCCGAGTGCGGTCTTGCCTGCCTCGCGATGGTGGCCGCGTATCACGGCCACCGCATCGACATGAACACCCTCCGGCGGCGCCACCCGATCTCACTGCAAGGCGTCACCCTGCGCGGCCTGATCGAGGTCGCCAAGGCGCTCGATCTCGCCTGTCGCCCGGTGCGCTACGAGGTGGAGCACATCCGCCACCTCGCCCTTCCTGCCGTCGTGCACTGGGACATGAACCATTTCGTGGTGCTTAAATCGGTCTCGGCCCGCCGGATCGTCGTCCACGACCCCGCCTACGGCGAGCGGCGCCTCACCTACTCCGAGGCATCGCACCACCTGACCGGCGTCGCGCTGGAGATCGTCCCCGCCGAGGGCTTCCGGAAGCGGGACGAGCGGGCACGCTTGCCGCTCTCGACCTTCTGGCAACACAGCACCGGCATGCGGCGCAGCTTGATCGAGGTGATCGTCCTCTCGCTGGTGCTCGAAGCGCTGGTTCTGGCCGGCCCCTTCTACATGCAGGTCACGGTCGACGAGGTCATCGCCCGGGGCGACCGGGACTTGATGGCCGCGCTCGCGATCGGATTCGCTCTCCTGACGGCGCTGCGGGTGGCGGTGAATGCACTGCGCGCGCGCATCATCCTCATCCTGCAGAACATCCTTCACTACCAGATCGGCGCCCGTCTGTTTCGACACCTGCTGCGGCTGCCGATCGCCTACTTCGAGAAGCGCCATGTCGGGGATGTGATCTCCCGCTTCGGCTCGATCGATCCGATCCGCAACCTACTGGCGCAGGGGCTCATCGCAGCCCTCATCGACGGCGTGCTGGCCCTGCTCACCTTGGCGATGATCCTCGCCTACAGCCCGACGCTCGCCGTGATCGTGCTGGTCGGGCTCACGCTCTGCATCGGCCTGCGGCTCTCCCTGTTTGCCCGCTTCCGCCGGCTGAACGAGGAAGCCATCGCCGTGGGGGCCCAGGAGGACACCACCTTCATCGAGACCCTGCGGGCCGTACAGAGTGTCAAGCTCAACAACCGCGAGGCCGAGCGGGAGGGGCAGTGGCTGAACCGCTTCGCCGAGACGGTGAACGCAAACCTCGCGCTCGGGCGCGCGAAGATCGGCTTCCTCACCATCGACCAGGCTCTGACCGGCGCCGAGTACGTCGTCACCGTCTACGTCGCCGCCGTGCTGACCCTCGACGGGGTCCTGACCGTCGGCATGATCTTCGCGTTCATGAGCTATCGCGAGCAGTTCGTGGAGAAGTCCCTTCTCCTCCTCCAAACCGCCCTCGACCTCAGTCTGGTACGCCTGCACCTGGAACGGCTGTCCGACATTGCCGTGACCCCTCAGGAGCCCGGCCACGATCGACCGCTCGCCCGCCTCGCACCGCTGCGAGGGGAGATCGTCTTGGAGCGCGTCTGCTTCCGCTACGCGGAGGGCGAGCGGAACATCCTGCAGGACGTGAGCCTGACAATCCCCGCCGGCCGGTTCACGGCGATCACCGGCCCCTCGGGCGGGGGGAAGACGACCCTCGTGAAGATCATGCTCGGCCTGCTCGAGCCGACGTCCGGACAGGTGCTGATCGACGGGATGCCGCTCCAGACGTACGGCATCCGCAACTATCGCGAGCAAGTCGCCGCCGTCATGCAGGAGGATCATCTCCTGTCGGGCTCGATCGCCGACAACATCGCGTTCTTGGACACCGTCCTCGATGAGCGTCGCATGGTCGAAAGCGCCGTGCGGGCCGGCGTACACGACGAGATCCTGGCGATGCCGATGGGGTACGATAGCCTGATCGGCGATATGGGCTCCTCGCTCTCAGGCGGTCAGAAGCAGCGCATCCTGCTCGCGCGCGCGCTCTACAGGCAACCCCGTCTGCTGTTCCTCGACGAGGGCACGGCGCATCTCGATCTCCGCAATGAACGGCTGGTCAACGAGAGCCTGCGCGCCCTCGCGATGACGCGGGTGAGCGTCGCGCATCGGCCCGAGATTTCGTGCGGCGCGGACTTGCTGATCCATGTCGAGGGACGCTGTCAGGTGATCGAGGGCGCGGCCGTCACGGAGGCGCTGGCACGAATCGGAGTGCCGACCGAGGCTCAGTAGACGTCGTAGGTCCGATTACAGAAAATGTAACCCACACTGCGGACCGACTTGATGTAGGCGATGCCGGGCTTGTTCGTCGACAGGCGCTTGCGCAGGCGCGCAACCTGAGCGTCGAGCGAGCGGGCCATCATCGAATGCGGGCGCCCCAGCGCCATGATGGACAGGTCGTCGCGGCTGAGGACGCGGCACGAATTCTGCGCGAAGACCGTCAGCATGTTGTACTCGGCCGTCGTCAGCGGCACGCAACCGCCCGTCGCCTCGCAGACGAGTTGGCGTCGCTCCAAGTCGAGGAACCAGCCCTTGAACTGAATGCCGCGCCGCGCCTTGCCGGCGAGCTGGTCGCCCTTGTCGAGATTCATGCGGCGCAACAGGCTCTTGACCCGGGCAAGCAACTCGCGATGCCGGAACGGCTGCACCAGCACGTCGTCGGCGCCCACTTCCAGCGTCTGGACGAGGTCCGCGTCGGCGTCCGCGTGATGGATGACGACGATGCCGACGCTGGAGGCGGTGCGATACGAACTGGCGAGACACAGCCCGCGCCTGCCATCCCGTGTGGCATCGATGATGACGAGATCGGCGTCTGCCCCTCTTCCGGCCAGGAGGTTCTTGCAAGCGGGCGCCTGATAGACCTTGTATCCAGCCTCACGGAACAGCGTCTCGATCTCGTGGCCCACCTGCGGGCTGGCGCGATCACACGCGACGAGAATTTCCGTCACGGCGCTTGCTCCCTAAGTTCCGGCCTTTTCGGCCCTGTGAACGCGCTGATCCAATACTGATACCGCAATCCCATTCACAGTCGTGAAGGGGCGCATGAGACCATAATAGCCCACAACCCGGATCGCCTAATTTTTTGTTCCCGCAATCGTATCTAGAGAATTTGGGTTACCTCGGTTAGGAAAGTTGACGTCGCTTCCCCGGCAACCGAACTAATCCTGGGCCGGCGGAGCGATCGTACCGGTGGCGGCCGGGCACCTGTCGGGACAAGGAGCGGCTGCGGGCAGGGCAGCGGATCCACGCGCGGCCGAGTCGCGCGACGCGGATACGGCGACGTGCCCTGATCCGGGGAGGACGCCCGATGACGAGCCATCTTCGGCGATGCAGGCGTTGCGGACAGGCTCTCCTCGACGATGCCCGCTGCTGTCCGCATTGCGCGATTCCGCGACCCATTCGCCGGAGGCTGGTTTACGGCCTCGCTGCGGGCGCTGCCGCCGTGGCCGTCCTCGGCGCGGGACTGCGCGGACGCAGCGAGTCGACCGGCAACGCCCCGGCCGCGGCACCGCCGCCATCGATCTGGGGCGTCGTGACCGCTCTGTTCGATGAACCGCCGGAGGCCGCCGCGTGCCGGCAGCGCGGGGGCACACGCGTCTGGGTGCCCGGCCCGTGGGCGAGTGCGACTCGACGATGCGCGACGAGCTTCGATGACGGAGGTCCGCCCTGACCGCGAGGCGCCGTTCAGTGCGGCGGTCTCATTGGCTGGGAGGAGGCACATGGACCAGCAACGATCGGGGCGATCGGCTTTGTCCGCGCCGCAGAATTTCATCTCTGAGAGCCTACCGCGCCGCCTCTACCGCGGCCACAGATGGGCTCTGTGGATGCTCTTCGTCGTGCTCGGCGGGGCGAGTGCCCTGCTGGTGTTCGAGCGCGTCGGCGCGATCCTTCCCCGGCCGGAGGTCTCGCCGCAGAGCCGCCCCTCTGACGTTCCGCTGCAGGATCTCGTCCAGCGCGAGCAGGATCTCATGGCACGTCTGAAACAACTTGACGTCCCGGCCGAGTTGCCGGCCAGACCTGCAGAGGCGAAGGATGCGGAGCGGACCGGGCCCGAACAAACTCAGAAGGCACCACCTCAACCGACGGAGGCATCGAAACCCGCATCGCTGCAAGAGCGCGACGAGACCACCGCGAGCGTCCTGCCGAATTCCTCGGCATCCGAGTCTGCCAAAGCTTCGTCCCAAAAACCAGATACGGCGTTGGACAGAGTTCAAGCGCTCGAGCGGGCCGACCACTATCTCGGCCGCGGACAATACACGATCGCTCGCTATCTCTACGAGGAAGCTTATCGAGCCGGCGATATTCAAGGCGCCCTCGGCATGGCGAAGAGCTACGACGCGGTCTACCTCAAATCCAAAGGTCTTCGGGCCAAGGGTGATCCGCAGCGTGCCCGCATCTGGTATCGCCGCGCGGCTGAGATCAAAGATGGTCTCCGGAAGCCCGCTCCCTAACGCGAGGGAGCGGGTCCGTAGGCAGCGTGGCATGAGGCCCGGACGGCCCCGCCGCACCGGCAAGCGCCAGCACGTGGTCGCCCCGCCCGGGCGCCGGGGTGCCCGGGCGGGGGCGTCAGCGCTCGACGGTGTCGGCGCTGGCCTGCTCCACTAACAGGTCGATGTGGACTTGCGGCATGCCGTTCAGCCTCCCGCCGATCGGGGACGGACGCGCCGCCTCGGCGCCCAGCTTCCAAGCCTCCTCGGGGGGCACGGGTTTGCCCGGCTGCTGGTAGATCTGCTTCGCCTCCTCGCCGGAAGCGCCTTCGGGACCGGCCGGGGCGTAGCGCCAGATGTCGGCCTGCGACCCGGCATCGACGACATTGTAGCCGATCGTCCGGAGGGAGTTCGTCACGGCATCCTTCGCCGCATCGTCGCCCGCGACCGGCAGGGTCGTCCGATTGGCCCCGCCTTCGGGCCGGGCGTTGCTCCGCGTGTGGGCCGGCTGAGATTGTGGAGCCCCTTGACCGGCTTCGCGCCGCGAATTGGCAGCCCCGCCTATGACGCGGGAGCGGTCATCAGCGCCTTGACGGTCTTCCTCGCAGTCCGGAACGCCTTGAACACCCGATCGACGGCCATCGACGCACGATGGAAGCGCTGTACGGCGTCCCGATC
>NZ_BPRD01000487.1 GCF_022179745.1 Methylorubrum podarium | reverse complement strand
GCGCCGCGCGGCCCGCGCCCCCGCGCTCCACGGATTGGCGCCGGGCGGGCGCACCACCAGGGTCGCGCCGCTGCCCTCGGCCATGGTCTCCAGGGCGGAGCAGGCCTCCGCCGTCACGATCACCGCGTCGCCCACGAGCCCGGCCGCCACGCCCGCGACGAGCGCGCTCAGCGTGTCGGCGAGGCACTCGATCGCGGCCGGGTCGGCGGATCGTGCCACGTGGATGAGGCCGGAGATCATGCGCGGCGAATAACCGATTTTACGCCCTCGCAAAGCCTTCGTCGCGCGGCCGTTCCCGCGGACGGCCCCGATTGCGGGAGAAAGCCGGGACCTTGCATGAAACTTGTGCATTCCGGCTTCCAATGTTCCTGTTATGTTCTTAAGGTGAGGAGGTTAAGGCAGTCGCGGATCGGTGGGCTTCGGCGTGGGTGACGGACGGACGCCGCTTCAGGGCAAGCGGGATCGCATCCCGCGCGGCAGCCCGCGGCAGGACGGCGGCCGGGTCGCCCCCGAGGCGCGGCGCGGGCGCGGGGCGACGATCAACCCGGACGGGCGCTTCGAGGCGACCCGGCACGAGGCGTTCGACGACGGCTGGCCGGAGGAGGCGGAGCGCGCCCGGCGCACCGAGGTGACGCCCGAGCGGGCCCGCCACATCATCACCCGCAACGCCTCGCCGGACATCCCGTTCGACCGCTCGATCAACCCCTATCGCGGCTGCGAGCACGGCTGCGTCTACTGCTTCGCCCGGCCGAACCACGGCTATGTCGGGCTCTCGCCGGGCCTCGATTTCGAGACGCGGCTTTTTTCCAAGCCCGATGCGGCGGCCCTCCTGGAGCGCGAATTGTCGGCGCCGGGCTACCGGCCGCGGACCATCGCGCTCGGCACCGCCACCGATCCCTACCAGCCGATCGAGCGCGGGCACGGCGTCACCCGCGCGGTGCTGGAGGTGCTGGCCCGGTTCCGCCACCCGGTCGGCATCGTCACCAAGTCGAACCTGATCCTGCGCGACCGCGATCGCCTCGCCGAGATGGCGGCGCAGGGTCTCGTGAAGGTGGCGATCTCGGTCACCACCCTCGATCCGGATCTGGCGCGGCGGATGGAGCCCCGCGCGCCGCATCCGCGCAAGCGCCTGGAGGCGATCCGCCTCCTCAGCGAGGCGGGCGTGCCGGTGATGGTGCTGACCGCCCCCGTCATCCCCTCGCTCAACGACCACGAGATCGAGGCGATCCTGGAGGCCGCCCGGGGCGCGGGGGCGCGGGAGGCCGGCTACGTGCTGCTGCGCCTGCCGCACGAACTCGACGACCTCGTCGGCGACTGGTTCACGGAGCATTATCCGGGGCGCAAGGCGCACGTCTTCTCCCTGCTGAGCGGAGCCCGCGGCGGCAAGGTCTACGACGCGGCCTTCGGCACGCGCATGATCGGCCAGGGCCCCTACGCCGACCTGATCCGGCGCCGCTTCGCCCTGGCCAAGCGGCGCCTCGGCTTCCCCGAGGAGCCGGTCCGGCAGACGACGGCGCTGTTCCGCGTGCCGCCGCGGGCGGGGGATCAGCTCGCCCTGTTCTGATCCGTCATCCGTTCGATCACTTCGGGCATCGCCTCTCTCCTCCCCCTTGTGGGGAGGAGGCAGGAGGTGGGGGTGGTGCCGGATCGAGCGCGGCGGTGCCGTCTGCACCACCCCCACCCCGAACCCCTCCC
>NZ_BPRD01000486.1 GCF_022179745.1 Methylorubrum podarium | reverse complement strand
GCGGGGGAGGGTGCCCGCTTCAGCGGGCGGGAGAGGGGCCGGCTCCGCACCTTCCGGAAACGGCGCTCCCCTCTCCCGACCCCTGCTGACGCAGGGGCCACCCTCCCCCGCAGAGGGGGGAGGGAAGCCGCGCGGGACCCGATGTCGCCAAACCCCATGCCGCTGACCGCCATCGTCGTCAGCCACGACAGCGCCGACGCTCTGCCCGCCTGCCTCGCGGCGCTCGCGCGCGAAAAAATCCCGGCCATCGTCGTCGACAACGCCAGCCGCGACGGCTCGGTCGCCGTGGCGCGGGCCCACGGCGCGCGGGTGATCGCCAACCCCCGCAACGAGGGCTACGGCCGGGCCAACAATATCGGCGTGCGCGCCGCGGAGGGGGCAGGGCACGTCCTCATCCTCAACCCCGATCTCGTGCTGCAGCCGGGCGCCGCCGCCGCCCTGCTCGCGGCCGCCGCGGAATGGCCCGATGCCGGGCTCCTCGCCCCGCGCATCCACGAGCCGGACGGGCGCTTCTTCTACCAGTCGCGCTCGCTGCTCGCGCCCTACCTCACCAACCCGAAGGGCGTGCGCGCCCTGCCCGAGGGCGATGCCTGCGCCCCGTTCCTCTCCGGCGCCTGCCTGATGATCGCGCGCGGCTTCTTCCTCGAACTCGGCGGTTTCGACGAAAACATCTTCCTGTTCTACGAGGACGACGACCTCTGCCGCCGGGTGGCCGATGCCGGGCGCGCGCTCGTCCACGTCCACGGCGCGGTGGCGCTGCACGGGCGCGGCCGCTCCTCGGCCCCGGCGCCGGGCCGGGTGTTCCGCACCCGCTGGCATCAGGCGTGGTCGCGGGCCTACGTCGCGAGGAAATACGGCCTGCCCGATCCGAGCCCCGGCATGCTCGCCACCAACGCGCCGAAGGCGGCGCTCGCCACCCTCGCCTTCCGCCGCGCGGGGCTGGAGCGCTACGGCGGCTCGGCGGCCGGGGCGCTCGCCGCCCTGCGCGGCCGGAGCGCGCTGGCCCGCGAGGGGCTGGCGCCGTGAGCGGCCCGTTCTCCGGCCCGACCGTCGGGCAGGCGCTGGCGCGCCCGCATAACGGCTTCTCCTCCTTACGGCTGGCGCTCGCCCTGATGGTGGTGGTCTCGCACGCCTTCAGCGTCGTCTCCGGTCAGGGAGCCGACGAGCCGCTGGCCTGGAGCACCGGCTTCTCGCTCGGCGAGCACGCGGTGAACGGCTTCTTCGCCGTCTCCGGTTTCCTCGTCACCATGAGCTACGACCGGCGCGGCTGGCGCGACTACGCCATCGCCCGCTCCCTGCGCATCCTGCCGGGACTGGTGGCCGCGACCCTGGCCGTCTCGCTGCTGCTCGGCGCCGCCCTCACCCGGCTGCCGCTCGCGGAGTACCTCGCCGCGCCCGAGCTGTGGCGCTTCGTGCGCGGCACGCTCCTGTCCTTCAAGAGCAACGCCAGCCTGCCCGGCCTGTTCGAGGCCAATCCCCTGCGCAGCCCCCTCGGCACGGTCTGGACCCTGAAATACGAGACGATCTGCTATGTCGGCGTCCTCGTCATCGGCTTGTGCGGACTGCTGCGGCGGCGCTGGGCCGTGCCGGCGCTCACCGCCGCCCTGGCGCTGACCCTGGCGACGCTGGAGGCCGTCCGGCCGGAGATGTCGAAGGGAACCGAGACCGCCCTGCGGCTCCCGCTGATCTTCGCCTTCGGCGCCTGCCTCTACCTGTGGCGGGACCGCGTGCGTCTCAGCGCGTGGCCGCTGCTCGGGCTCGCCGCCGCGCTCCTGCTGCAAGGCCACGCCCCCGCCCGGACGCTGCTGTTCCTGTCCGAGAGCTACGCGGCGATCTGGCTCGCCTTCCTGCCCGCGCTCGCCCGCCCGGCCCTCGATCCGCCCGCCGACCTCTCCTACGGGGTCTATCTCTACGGCTGGCCGATCCAGCAGAGCCTGCACGCGCTGTTCCCCACGGCCTCGGCCGTCGCGCTGCTGCCCCCCGCGCTTCTTCTCGCCCTGCTCGTCGCAGCGCTCTCCTGGTACGCGATCGAGAAGCCGGCCCTGCGCCTGAAGGCGCGGGCACTCGGCCGGCGGACGCTCGGCACCATCGAGCCCGCCGCCCCCTGACGGCCGTCTTGACGCAGGATTGATCCCTCTCGCGGCTTGGAGCGTTTCCCGCTCCGCGGGCCGGGGTGCGG
>NZ_BPRD01000485.1 GCF_022179745.1 Methylorubrum podarium | reverse complement strand
AGCCGCCGCCGACCACCGCGATCTGCGGGTCGCTGAACACCATGGCGAGCGCCACCCAGCGCTCCGGACGCTCGGCGCCCTCCCCCCGCGCGAGCCGCGCGGCGTTGCGCCCGGCGATGCGGCCCTGACGGCTCGCCTCGTGCAGCACCGGGCGGTCGGCGTTGGCGTCTCCCGCGATCAGGATGCGCGTTCCCTCGCAGAGCAGCGAGCGGGAATCGTAGGCGGGGGTGCCGCGGTCGTCGAGGCGGGCGCCGGTCCGATCGAGGCCGATCCCGTGCAGGTTCGGCGGGCGGCCCGCGGCGGCGAGCACCCGGGCGAAGCGCTTCTCGCCCTCGGCGTCACCGCTCCAGCCAAGGCGCGCGCCCTCCCCGTCGGGCTCGCCGCGCGCGACCTTCGCCCCGAGATGCAGGTCGAAGCTCTCCGAGAAGATCGCGCGGGCGGCCCGCTTCAGGTCGGGATCGCTCAAGCCGCCGAGGCTGTCGCCGGGATCGAACACGCTGGTCGCCACGCCGAGCCGGGCCATGGCCTGCGCCAGTTCCAGCCCGACCGGGCCGGCGCCGAGCACGGCGAGCGAGTCCGGCAGGTCCTCGATCTCGAACACCGTGTCGGTGGTGAGGAGCCTCGGCCCGAGCCCCCGCAGCGGCTCGGGCACGCTCGGGCTGGAGCCGGTCGCCAGCACCGCCGCCTCGAAGCGCAGGCGGGTGTGGTCGTCGATGCGCAGGGCGTCCGGCCCCTCGAACGCGGCGCGGCCGGTCAGGCGCGTCTCCTCCGGCAGCCGGTCGAGTCCCTCGAAGACGGAGGCCACGAAGCGGTCGCGCAAGGCCCGCATCCGGCCGAGCACCGCGCGGCCGTCGATTCGCACCTCGCCGACATGGATGCCGAGCCGATGCGCCGCGCGGGCCTCGTGCGCCGCCTCGGCCGCGGTGATCAGCAGCTTCGAGGGCATGCAGCCGACCCGGGCGCAGGTGGTGCCGCCGGGACCCTGCTCGATCAGCACCGACCTGACACCCGCCTCGAGCGCGGCCCGGTGGGCGGCGATGCCGGCGGTGCCGGCGCCGATCACCGCGACGTCGCAGGACAGCTCCCGCATCGCTCAGGCCGCCATGGTCAGCACGGCGCCGCCATCGACCCGCAGGTTCTCGCCGGTGATGAAGCTCGCCTGTTCCGAGCAGAGGAAGGCCACCGCCGCGGCGACCTCGTCCGCCCGGCCGCGGCGCTTGGCGACGATGCCGGGGCGCTTCTCCTCCAGGAAGCTCTCGATCGCCTCGTCGAAGGAGACGCCGAGTTCCTCGGCCCGCTTCTCCATCATCGCGTCGGTCATCGGCGTCGCGACGAAGGCGGGCGCCACCGAGTTCACCAGCACCCCGTCCGGCCCGTAGGCCTTGGAGAGGCCCTTGGTCAGGTTCATCAGCCCGGCCTTGGCGGCGCAGTAGGGCAGCTCCTCGACATAGGGCTGCACCGCGTCCTCGGAGGTGAAGAAGATGATTCGCCCCCATTTCTGCGCGCGCATTCCGGGGATGAAGGCGCGGGCGACGCGGACCGCCGCCATCAGGTCGGCCTGGATCGTCGACATCCAGCCCTCGTCGTCGATCTCCAGGAAGTCGCCGGTGGCGCCGGTGACGCCCGCGGCGTTGACGAGGATGGTGGGGGGCGAATCGAAGGCCGTGTCGGCGAACGCGCGCAGCTTGCGCGCGCCGGCATCATTCGAGAGATCCGCCTGGCAGGCCTTGACGGCCCCGAGGGCGGCGAGGCGCCCGGCCGCCTCCTCCAGCTCCTTGTCCTTCACGTCGGACAGGACGACCTTCACGCCCTCGCGCAGCAGATATTCCGCGCTCGCGTAGCCCATGCCGGAATCGCCGCCGGTGATCACCGCGACGCGGCCGCTGATGCCGAGATCCATGAATCGACCTTTTCGTTGTCGGCGTCCGGTTCGACCGTTCGTATCGGCGCGGGCGACCCTCTGGGAAAGCCGCGGGCCAACGGAGGGCGCCGTCGATCGTTCCGGTCCGGCGCCGGGCTGCGGCGATCCGACCGCCGAGGCGGCGGGATGAAGGACCGGCGTCGTCCGTCGCGTAAAGACGCCTCGGTGCGAAATCGCTTTGCACCCGGCGCCGGCACGCGGCACCCTCTCGACCGCATCGAATCGAGGGGAGACCGACGATGAGCGAGACCGACGCGACGGGGCCGGGGCCGGCCGTTCCTCCGAAGGGCGGCGTGGTCGCCTACCTCACCGTCGACGGCGCCCTGCGCGCGGCGGAATTCTACGAGAAGGCCTTCGGTGCCGAGATCCTGGCCTCGGTGCCCCCGGACGAGAAGGGGCGGACCATGCACGTCCACTTGGTCGTCAACGGCACCTCGGTGATGCTCTCCGACGCCTTTCCCGAATACGGCCACCCGCTCAAGGCGCCGCAATCCTTCAGCCTGCTCCTGCCGGTCGAGGACATCGCGGCGTGGTGGGACCGCGCGGTCGCGGCGGGGGCCGAGGTGGTGACGCCCTACCAGGAGATGTTCTGGGGCGACGTCTACGGGCAGCTGCGCGACCCGTTCGGCGTGATCTGGGCGATGAACCAAGCCAAGCGCGCCGCCTGACCCGAGCCGGGAGACAGACCATGGCCGATGCCGACGATCCCCGCGACCTCGTCCTGACGCGCCTGATTCCCGCCCCGCGCCGGGCGCTGTGGCGCGCCTGGACCGAGCCGGACCTGCTGAAGCGCTGGTTCGCGCCCCGACCCT
Source organism: Methylorubrum podarium (assembly GCF_022179745.1). Classification (GTDB taxonomy): domain Bacteria; phylum Pseudomonadota; class Alphaproteobacteria; order Rhizobiales; family Beijerinckiaceae; genus Methylobacterium; species Methylobacterium podarium. The sequence goes on along the minus strand of NZ_BPRD01000485.1, from coordinate 443 downwards.
ACACGACGCCGGTCGCCGAACTCGACGTGCGGCCGGGCGGGTCGAGTCTCATCGTGATGCGCAGCCCCGACGGGCAGGATCTGCCCAACCGGGGCGTCTACCTGGAGGTGGTGCCCGACGCGCGCCTCGTCGTCACCGACGCCTACAGCGCGGCCTGGCTGCCCTCCGAGAAACCGTTCCTGACGGTGATTCTCACCTTCGCCGACGAGGCCGGCGGCACCCGCTACACGGCGCGCGCCCGCCACTGGACGATGGAGGACCGCGAGCGGCACGAGGCCATGGGCTTCGAGCAGGGCTGGGGAATCTGCGCCGACCAGCTCACCGAGGTGGTGACGGGGTTGGGCTGAATGGCTTCCTGAAACCCTCCCCCCTCTGCGGGGGAGGGTGCCCGCGGAGCGGGCGGGAGAGGGGCCGGCACAGGTCTTTCCGGAAGCGGCGCTCCC
>NZ_BPRD01000484.1 GCF_022179745.1 Methylorubrum podarium | reverse complement strand
CGCGTGGTGCCCGCGACCGGGCTCCGGCCGGCCACGGCCGAGGCGCTGCTGGCCACGCTCCGGACCTGCGCGCCGCCCACCCGCCATCGCTCCTGGGGCGAGGCCCTCGACGGCGACGCCGCCGCCCTGACCCGCGTCGCGGTCACGGTCCTGCGGGTCTGCGGCCCGGAGAGCCGCCTGACGGACCTCGTCGCGAGCGCGCTCCTCGCGCAGGCGCTGCGGGGCGAGCCGGCCGCCGCGGCGCTGCTCGCGCACGCCCTGCGCCGGCTCGGCGAGCGTCGCCCGGGCGAGCCCCACCTCGCCCGGCTCGCCGCGTCCTGGGACGCCTGGGCGCCCCCGCCCGGGGACCGAGCACCGGGGGCCGCCGCGGGCGCTCCCGCCCGCGCCGCGCCGGAAGGGCGCGGCGACCGGTCCCGTCCCCCCGCCGGAAAGGAACGCGGCTTGCGCCTCTGGATCCTGTCTGACCTGCACCGCGACGTCGGCCTGCCCTGGACGCCCGCCGAGATCCCGGACGCCGACGTGGCGGTCGTGGCCGGCGACGTTCGGGAGGGCCTGGTCGAGAGCGTCACCTGGCTCGCGCACGTCATCCGCCCGCACATGCCGGTGGTGTGCGTGGCCGGGAACCATGAATTCTATCGGCGGACCTTCGTCGAGGAGCTCGCGCGCGGGCGGGCGGTCGCCGCGAACCTCGGCGTGCACCTGCTGGAGGACGACACCGTCGTGATCGGCGGCGTCCCCTTCTCGGGATGCACGCTCTGGACCGACTACGACCTCGACGGCCCCGACCTGCGCGCCGCCTCCATGGAGGATGCCCGCCGGGGCATGAACGACCATCGGCTGATCAGCTTCCAGACCAAGCCCCGGTGGATGCGCTTCCGGCCGGAGGAGGCGCTCGCGCTGCACCTCGCGTCACGCCGCTTCCTCGAAACCGCGCTCCGGTCCGCCGCGGACGCGACGACGCGGGCGCACGTCGTGGTCACGCATCACGCTCCCGCGGCGGGGAGCGTCGCGCCGCGGTTCCTCGGCAAGCCGCTCAATGCCGCCTACGCGTCGCGGTTGGACGACCTGATCGAGGCCGGTCGGCCTTCGCTCTGGGTCCACGGGCACACCCATACGCCGTTCGACTACCGCCTCGGCGGGACCCGCGTGCTCTGCAACCCGCGAGGATATCCCGGCGAGAACCCGCGCTTCCAGCCCGGGCTGGTCGTCGAGGTCTGAGACCGCCCGGGGCGGCCGCCCCGCCCTGACTGCCTCCCGCAAGCCGAGAGCCGATGGAGACGCCCTTGCCGGACTTCGCCCGTGAGCCTCGTGCGCTAGGATGCCGGGGAGCACCTCCGCCGCATCCCATCCCGTTCCGCTCCCCGGGCTCGACCGGAACGGGATCGGCGGCCGCCGGGGGGCTACGATGACGCGGCATGTTCGCCCCCCTCGTCGTGTTCCGGGCGCCGAGGTCCCGGAGCCGTTGCCGCTTCCGTTTCGGCCCCGAGCGCGGATCGACCCGACGCCCGAGGTGCGGACGGCCTGTCCCGGACCGGCCTCCGTCGGGAGCCGAAGGGAGAACGCGAGGTTCTGGATCCTGTCCGACCTGCTCGTCGACCGCAATCCCGAGTTCCGGCTCCCCGATCCGCTTCCTGAGTTCGACGTCCTGCTGGTCGCGGGCGGAGTGGCCATCGGGCTGGACGTCGCGTTGAACTGGTTGGCGCGGGCCCTGGACGGCAGACAGGGGAACAGGCCCGTCCTGATGGTGGCGGGCAGCGCGGAGTTGTGGTCCGAGACGCCCATGGTGGAGGCGGTCGCCCGCGGCCGGGAGCTCGCCCGGGACCTCGGCATCCACCTGCTCGCCGACGACGCGGTACGCATCGGTCCCGAGGCCGGCGGCGGGACCGTGGTGGTCGGGGCGACCCTGTGGACCGACTGGTGCCTCGAAGGGAGCTTCGAGGGCCGCCTGGCCAGGGTCGCGGCCCGCCACAGCTGGGCGGATTGCCGGCGCGTCCTGCTTCGGCGGGGGCGCCCGTGGTCGCCGCTCGACGCCCTCGGGGCCCATGCAAGATCGCGGGGATACATCGAGGACGCCCTCACCAGCATCGTGTGTCAATCGCTGAACGTCGCGAGGGGACCCGGGACGCTCGTGCCCGGTGTTCGCCCCGGGGACCGCGCCGTCGTGCTCACCCACTTCGCGCCTTCACGCCGTTCGCTGCCCGACGCCTGGACGGGATGGCTCGGGGACGCCTGGCTGGCAGCCTCGCATGCCTCGGACCTGGAGGATGTCATGCACGCCTGGGGGGCGCCGACGCTCTGGGTCCACGGCCGGGCCGTCGCCCCGGCGGATTACCGCATTGGCCGGACCAGGGTGGTCGCCAACCCCTTGCGGCGTTGGGATGCGGCCGATGCCTTCGACTCAGCCTTGGTGGTCGAGGCCTGAGATGGGAACGTCGACCTACGGCCCAGGGCCGCCCGCACCAAGCTCCTCGGACAGGCCGACGGGCATCGGGAGCCGGGAAAGGTTGGGCGGGGACGGCGCCCTTCGCTGGCTTCCCGCCTCGGGCTGCCGCCGCCACGACTTTTCCCAGCCGCCAAAGACAGCAGTGGCTTGATCGTATTATATATCACAGGTATAATATAGGTATTCTCAAAAGTCGTGGCCAATTCGACAGCCGGGCCAATCGGTTTGGGGGCTGTGAAGCCGAGCCCGTCCGCCGCGCGGCGACCGCCTATTCGCCTATCGGGTCGTTCCGGCTCCCCGCGGGGGCACCGGCCGAGTTTTTCGAAAGCGTGACGGATTCGTTGACCGCCTTGGAACGGGCGGGGCTGCTGGAGGTGGATATGGCATCGGAGCCTGGCCGGGTGGTTTCGTGTTCGGTTTTGCGGCGTGCGATCCGAACCCCGCGGCGCGGCGTGCCGCCCAGGGTCGAAGCCGGCGTGGTGGCGGCTTGGCGGACGTACCCGCCTGGACGCCTCGACCGGGCGGAAGCAACGGCCCTCGCGCGGCTGCTGGCGACGACGTCGATACTCGGCGAAACGCGCTGGTCCGCGGCAAGGGACGGGGACGCGGCCGCGGCCACGGCGCTCGCCATCCGTCACGTCCGCACGTGCGGCGCGGCTTCGGTCGCGTCGGATCTCGTGATGGGCAATCTCCTGCTGATGGCCGAGCGCGGCGACGCGACCGCGCCGGCGGTCATCGCCTACGCCCTGCGCGCGCTGGCACGGCGCAGCGCCGACGAGCGCCGGCTCATGCGGCTCGCGGCGCGATGGGCGCGACCGAGGATGCGCAAGTCTCGCCGCCGCTGAACCATCGGCCCCCCACCATCGAAGTCCCGTGCGAAGCCGGAGGATGCCATGCCCGAACCGAACGAGGCGGCCTGCGCGATGGCGCGCGCCTTCGTCGAGGCGTTGCGGAAGGAAGCCGCGAGCCCGGATCCATCATGGTGCCTGGACGAAGCCGAGCTCGACGCGCTCGCGCTCGGCCGGCGGGAGGCATCACTCATGCCCCGGCTGGCCGCCGACGTCGTGGCCGCCGCGGTCATGCTGGGGCGCGCGTTCGCTCCGGCAGGACCTCCCGCGGCCGATGACGGCTTCCCCGTCCTACTGGTGCGCGTATCCTCTCCGGATTGGGTGGAGCCGATGCGGTGCGTCGTGGGACCCTGCCTCCTCGGACTGGGATGGAGGGTTCGGGATGGCGAGGGCGGGCGCGGGGCCTGGAACGACCGCAGCCGGCGGGAGGTCGTCGTGTTCGCGCGTGACGGGGCCTCGCGCGAGCATAGGCCCGACCGCGGCAACGAAACCGTCGGCGCGGCCGTGGTCGCCGGCGTCCCGCTCATCGGCGTCGCGTCGGATCCCGCCAGGACGCTGCCGCGCGACTTCCTGCGCGCCGTCGACCGGGAGGTTCTCGTCGCTCCGCTCGACGCCGAGGTGCTGAGCCTGGTGATCGAGGCGGTGACCGGCGAGGTTCCGCCCCTCGCCGCGCTCGGGGACTGCGTGGCGGTCCGGGCCGCCGCCGACCTTCGGCTCGGTATCCGCCCGGGTCGCGGGGCATCCGAGGCCCTGGAGCGCCTCGGGCGTTCGCGCCTGCGAGAGAGGCAGCGCACCGCGAACGCGCCCCGCCTTGAGGACTCGCTCGGTCTCGGAGCCGCCCGGGATTGGGGGCTCGGCCTGGTGGCGGACCTACGGTCGTGGCACGAGGGGATCATCCCGTTCGCCGCCTGTGAATCGGCCGCCCTCGTCAGCGGGCCGCCCGGCACGGGCAAAACACGGTTCGCGGCGGCCCTGGCCCGAAGCGCGAACCTACCGCTTCATCCGGGCTCCCTCGCGCAGTGGCAGGGCTCCCGTGACGGACATCTTGGCCATACCCTGGGCGCCATGCGGCAGTTCTTCGAGGAAGCGCGGCGGTCGCCTTGCGTGGTCCTGATCGACGAGCTCGATTCCTTTGGAGATAGGAATACTTTCTCAGAACATCATCGCGATTACTCCAGCCAGGTCGTCAACGCCCTCCTGGAACACCTCGACGGCGCCGTCGGCCGCGAAGGGGTCGTCGTCGTCGGCACGACCAACCATCCTTCGAGGATCGATCCTGCGATCTTGCGCTCGGGGCGGCTTGAACGGCACTTTCGGATCGAGCTTCCCGGTCTCGACGCGCTGACCGGCATGCTGGTCCAGTATCTCGGGACCGACGCCGATGACCTCGACCTTGCGCCGGTGGTCCCGCTGCTGCGGGGCATGACGGGTGCCGACGTCGAGGCGCTGGTGCGGCGGGCGCGTGGCAGCGCGCGACGGGCCGGCCGCACCCTCACGGTGGACGACATCCTGGCAGGCTCCTCGGATGGGACGCCGGCGCTCGGGGATGGGCTCCGGATGCGCTGCGCCGTCCACGAGGCCGGGCATGCGGTCGCGCTCCTGGCCAGCGGCGCGAGCGGACCGGTGACGCTAACCATCGCCCCGACCGGCGGCCTGACCGAGCATGCGCTCGTCGATGCCTACGGAGCCCTGACCGAGGGCGACTTCGAACGGTCCCTGGTGATGATCCTGTCGGGCCGCGCGGCCGAGGAGGTGCTCCTGGGCGACGTCTCCGCCGGCGCGGTCTCGGATCTCGCCGAGGCGACCCGATGCGCCGCGGCGATGGAGGCGTCGTGGGGGTTCTCGGCCGATTTCCCGCTGCTGTCCCTGGCCCCCGCCCAGGACATCGACCTGGCCCGGATGCCCTGGCTGATGCGCCCGGTCCTTGAGCGGCTCCGGCTGGCCTACGAGCGCGCGTGCGACCTCATGCGGACCGAGCGCCTCGCCCTCGAACGGATCGCGGAGGCCCTGTTCCGCACGGCCTACCTCGACGACGCGGCCATTCGGGCGTTGTTCTCGGGAAAGGCCGCCTCCCCCCGACGCCGCGCCGGTCCGGGCCGCGGTGCCCACCGCACGCACGACATCTGAAGTGGAGAGGCCATGACGTCCTTCGTACGCCGACCGATTGCATGCCGGGACCCGTCCGCGTCGCGCTCACCCGCCCGTCGCCCGCTCGCGGAACGGACGTTGTTCGACGCCGCCTCACCCGGGGCGGAGCCGCGCCCTGACACCATGCGACATCCCTTGCGCCGCCGCGACTTCGACGAGGGCAGCCCGGACACGTTGATGATGCTCGACATCGAGACCGTTCCGGACCCGATCCTAACGCCCGCGGATTGGCCGGCCGACCGGTTTCCAAAGGCCATGTGGCATCAGGTCGTCGCCATCTCGGTGATCGAGGCGGGGGTCGGTCGGGAGCCGGGCACGGGGGTCGAGACCTACGAGTTGCGGTCCTGCCGCAGCGGCGGCGAACCGGGATGGGACGAGGCACGTCTGCTGCGCGCCTTCTGGCGGCTTTTCGAGGGGGGACGCTACAGGCTCGTCACCTGGAACGGCAGGGCGTTCGACATGCCGGTGGTCCTCGCCCGCTCGTTGATGCACGGTCTCGCGGCCCCCGCATGGTTTCTTCGCGGAACGCGCTGGGCCAATTACGGGCAGCGCTACGCCCAGGACTGGCACCTCGACCTCATGGATGCGATCTCAGCCTTCGGGGCGGCCTCG
>NZ_BPRD01000483.1 GCF_022179745.1 Methylorubrum podarium | reverse complement strand
CCTCGCCGCGCATCCGAGCCCGTCGATCCGCGCCCGCCGTGCGGCGAGGTCGGCCGGCCTCGGATGCGCGGCGAGGCGCGCCCGGATCCGGTCGATGTCGGACGATGCCATCGCGCTCCCCCGATCCGGCCGCACGGACGGCCTCGCCCGCCTTCGGGGGAGCCGTCCTGGTGCATTGTCGCGTGGAGAGATTTGCACGCGGACGCCGCTTTGAAAACGGCGTCCGGCGAGGCCGCGCGACGGCCGATCACCCGGCCCGATCCGGCTCGTCGCGCCCGTGGCCGCCGGAATCCTTCAACGGGCGCTCCTCGACGAGGGCGAGGCAGAGGAGGGCCAGGACGAGGCCGAAGCAGGCGGCGAGGAAGACGAGGCGGAAGGTCTGCCCGAGCTGCCCGGCATCGGCTCCCCGGATCAGCGCGGCCATGTCGTGCGCCGCGCCGTCTCCGATCCCACCCGCGCCGCCGAGCACGAGGGTGCCGAAGATCGCGACGATCAGGGCGCCGCCGAGCGAGCGAAAGAAGTTCATCGAGGCGGTGGCGATGCCGAGCTGCTGCGGCGCGACCGCGTTCTGGACCACGATGGTTGAGAGCGGCAGCACCGTGCCGATGCCCATCGAGAGCAGCACGAACAGGATCTCGATGAGCCAGAGCGGAAGCCCGTGACCCATGGAGGCGAGCAGCCCGCAGGCGCCGACGCTCAGCGTCAGCAGCACCAGCGGCACGCGCTTGTAGTGCCGGAGATAGGCCATCGACCGGCCCGAGAGGGTGGCGCCCACCACCGTCCCCACCATCAGCGGCACCATCGCGAGGCCCGAGCGGCTGGGATCGAGCCCGATGACGCCCTCGAGGAAGATCGGGACGTAGATGCTGAGCCCGATCAGGGTGCCCATGGCGAAGCAGGCGGCAAGCGTCGCGCTGGTGACGACGCGGTCGCGCAGCACGCTCAGGGGGATCAGCGGCTCGCCCGCGGTCGCGAGGCGGGCGGCGAAACCCGCGCCGCTGAGGAGGCCGAAGGCGGCGAGCCCGAGCACCGGGGCCGAGTTCCAGGGGGAGCGCACGCCGCCCCAGCTCAGAGCCAGCATCAGGCTGGTCGAGCTCACGACGAGGAGGGCCGCGCCCGGATAATCGACGCTGTGCCGCCGCTCGTTGCGCGGCAGGAGCTTCAGCTTGTCGTTGGTGAGGATGAAGGCGAGGAGCCCGATCGGCAGGTTGATCCAGAAGATCGCCGACCAGTGCAGGTGCTGGGCGAAGAAGCCGCCGAGCAGCGGCCCGGCCACCGAGGACAGGGCGAACACGCCCGCGATGTAGACCTGATAGCGCGCCCGCTCCTTGGCCGAGAGGATGTCGGCCAGGATGGTCTGCGACAGGGCGATCAGGCCGCCCCCGCCGATGCCCTGGAGGCCGCGGGCGAGCGCCAGGGCGATCATCGTCGGGGCCAGCGCGCAGAGGATCGAGCCGATGCTGAAGGTCGCGATCGCGATCAGCAGCATGATCCGCCGGCCGTGGATGTCGGAGAGCTTGCCGTAGAGCGGCGTCACGGCGGTGGAGGCGAGGAGATAGGCCGTGACGATCCAGGGCAGGTTCGCGGCATCGCCGAGGTCGAGCCCGATCGTCGGCATGGCGGTCGCCACGATGGTCTGGTCGAGGGCCGCGAGCAGCATCGCGGCGACGAGGCCGACGATGATCGAGCGGATCTCGTCCGGGCTGAGGCGCGGCGCTGTGCCGGCGCGATGGGGTGCGTTCAAGACGGGGGCCTTGGCTGAGGAACGGACGTGGCGCCGAAGCCCGGGGACGGAGGGCGAGGGCGCAGGCTGCCGGATTTCGGTCGGGCCAGACAGGGCTTGATTGGGGCGAGAGGGAGGCGCACGGACGGATCGTCCTGTCGCGCCGCCGGCCGGGCAGCACTTGCGGGAGATGCAGCGTGAGCGGCGAGAGCGCCACCGACGAGGCCCTGTTCGCACCGGCCGCGGCGCGCAACGGGGCGGCCATCCTCGAGGTTCTGCGCGATGTCCTGCGCGACGCCGTTCCGCGCGGCGGTCACGTCCTGGAGGTGGCGAGCGGGTCGGGCGAGCACGCGGTGCGCTTCGCCGCCGCCCTGCCGGACCTGCGCTGGCAGCCGAGCGATCCGGACCCCAGAGCGCTCGGCAGCATCGCCGCCCATGCCCGCGCCGCCGGCCTGCCGAACCTCCTCGCGCCGGTCGCGCTCGATGCGCGCGCGCGAGCGTGGCCGGTGACCCGGGCGGATGCGATCCTGTGCATCAACATGATCCACATCGCCCCCTGGGCGGCGACCGAGGGCCTGATGGCGGGCGCCGGCCGCCTGCTCCCGGATCGCGGCCTGCTCATCCTCTACGGCCCGTTCCGGATCGGCGGCGCGCACATCTCCGCGAGCAACGCGCAGTTCGACGACGGCTTGCGGGCCCGCGATCCGGACTGGGGCGTTCGCGACCGCGACGCGGTCCTCGCCGTCGCGGCCGAGCACGGCCTGCGCCTCGACCGGCAGATCGCCATGCCGGCCAGCAATCTCAGCCTCGTCTTGAGGAGGGCCGGGGCCTGAACCGTCGTCGGGGGCCGTGGGCACAGGGCGCGCGGCCGCACGCACGATCGAGAGAGGCGGATCGGGCACTTCCCTGCTACGAGGCGTGCTTGACCTTCCTGCCTGAAACGAGCGGGTGAGACGAATGAAGGATATCGGCCCTCTCGCGCGGTACGCGCATCACGTTCTGGACGAGGCGGAGATCGCGGGCCTGCCCGAGCGCTATCGGGGCAAGGTTCGCGACAACTACGATCTGGCGGACGGCCGCCGGATCCTCATCACCACCGACCGGATCAGCGCCTTCGATCGCCCGCTCGCGGCCATCCCCTTCAAGGGGCAGGTGCTGACGCAGACCGCGCGCTACTGGTTCGAGCGGACCGCCGACATCTGTCCGAACCACGTGCTCGCCTATCCCGACCCGAACGTCGTCGTCGGGCGCCGCCTCGACATCCTGCCGGTCGAGATCGTGGTGCGGGGCTACCTTGCGGGCACCACCTCCACCTCGATCCTGACCCGCTACCAGCGCGGGGAGCGCGCGATGTACGGCCACCGCCTGCCCGACGGCCTGCGCCCGAACGAGCGACTGGCGGAGGCGATCATCACGCCGACGACGAAGGCGGCGGCCGGGGGACACGACGAACCGCTCAGCGAGGCGGCGATCCTGGAACAGGGTCTGCTGACGGCCGAGCAGTGGCGGACCGTCTCCGAGGCGGCGCTGGCGCTCTTCGCCCGCGGCCAGACGCTCGCCGCCGAGCGCGGCCTCATCCTCGCCGACACCAAGTACGAGTTCGGGACCGACCCCGACGGGCGGATCGTGCTCGCCGACGAAATCCATACGCCGGACAGCAGCCGCTACTGGTTCGCGGAGAGCTACCCCGAGCGGCTCGCGGCCGGGACGTCGCCGGAGAGCTTCGACAAGGACTACGTCCGCAACTGGGTCGTGGCACGCTGCGACCCCTACCGCGATCCGATTCCGGAGATCCCGCCCGAGGTCGTGCTCGGGGCCGCGGCGGTCTATATCCGCGCCTACGAGACCATCACGCAGGAGACCTTCGTCCTGCCCGATCCGGCCGAGGTGCCGCTCGAGCGCATCCGGCGCAATCTCGCCGCCTACCTGCAGGGCGACGCCGCAGCGGGGCCGGTCTGATCCGGTCTCCCGTCGATCGGTTCGGGTTCTGCCCCGCGATGACGGAGCGAGGACCGAAGGAATCGAGCGGACAGGGCATCACACGGTTCCCGGTTGATCACCTCTGGCATCGCCCCTCTCCTCCCC
>NZ_BPRD01000482.1 GCF_022179745.1 Methylorubrum podarium | reverse complement strand
CGGAGCGGAGCCCGGAATCCACCCGTGATGCGCGGCTTGGGATGGCGTGTCGGGTGGATTGCACGCCTCCGGCGCGCCCCTCCGGGTCCGGGTTCGCCTTCGGCGCTCCGGAATGACGGCGCTTTGGGTGGGAAATCTCGTCCGCGCTCGCGGCCCGGCAGCTGCCTCGCCCCCTCCCCCGCCGCGCGGGGCCGTGGGCGCCCCGATGTCGCACCGGCGAAACTTGGCGGCACGGTCACGGGGATGACCGGCCATGTGGTTCCTCTACGCTCTGACGATCCTCGCCGGTCTCGCCAACGCGATCCAGCCGGGACAGAACGCGACGCTGTCGAAGTCGCTCGGCCTGCCCGTCACGGCGGCCCTGCTGACCCTGCTGGTCAGCACGATCGGCCTGCTCGCGGGCGGCCTCGCCCTGGGCAAACTCGAAATCCCCACCGGCCAGCAGCTCGGGCAGGTGCCATGGTGGGCGTGGCTCGGCGGTTTCCTGAGTATCCTGCTGATCCTGGCCCAGCTCTACGCCTCCCCCGCCATCGGCGCGGCGACCTTTTTGGGGATCATCGTCACCGTCGGCGTGCTCGCCTCGATCGTGCTCGACCATTTCGGGTGGGTCGGGTTCCCGGAGCACCCGGCAAGCGTTTGGCGCGTCGCCGGGGCGGTTTTGATGGTGATCGGGGTGGGGTTGGTGGCGGTGTTCTAAGCCTGACTGCGGACGAACGCGGATGCTGTGTAAGCCTCATACGCGAATGTGTCAGAGCTGTAAGATATCTGCGCAAGCACTTTCACCGCAATGCAAGGCTTGCACTTCAAGGCATATTTCGATCAAACGTGTTCCTGGCGTGTGGCCCGCTGTGCCGCAGGAGGCAACGTTAGCCGTGTTGGAAGCAACTTCACAAGAGTTGAGGAAGGCATGCCTCCGAAATGCGAAGGCAGCCGGCGCACTACAAGGGGCTCACGGCAGTTGTCGCGGCATCCTTGTTTTCTACAGTGTTGAATGTGGCTTGAAATCACTGATAATGGATGATCGTGGCGAAAAGTCGAGCAAGACTGTTGGTCCGAAGTTTGGGCACAACATCAGGTCCTTGATTGCAGAAGCTCGCATTTCTGCTGCTGAGCTTGGTCTTGTGGCGAATGCCGCTATTTCCATACCTACCATCCGACATGGCAGTGGTGGACAGGAAATATCTTTTAGTGATGTGCACACCGCGTGGCGCTATGGCGTTTCGCTCGAGGCAGCCGGTGAGTTAGCAGCTACAGCTTTTCTCGACAGTTTAGTATCAGCTTTACGTAAGCGCTTAACTACCTGAGATAGATGGTGATGGATAAGAAGCTTCTACCTTACACCTGGGGTGATGTTGCTGACGCTATAAGCGGCTCTGTGCGAAGCATTCCTTGGCCTCTAGGCTTGGTAAAAGCTGAAATTTATTGGGATCAGATTACATTTTATATTGAAAATTTCGATGACAAACAGTCTACAATAGATTGTTTAGATCAAATTTTTCCCTTTCGTCTTAAAGATAGCGCGATCATTTTAGATGGGCCGTCATTTTCACAAGCGTTACCGGTTAGATTTGAGATATACGATCAAGATTTGGCAGGAGTTCCGCCGTTAGCGATTCCATCTCAGTATGTTGCAGCGTCGACACAAATTTGGTTTCGCCGAACACCAATTTCCGAAACTCATTCTGCAACTTTAACTCCAATCTTCGCATTCCACTCAGTCAAAGGAGGAGTTGGAAGAACTACTTCTGCGCTTTCTTTCGCACTATCTCTGGTAGACAAATTCAACCAGCGTCCACTTTTAATTGATGCTGATTTTGAGGCTCCCGGCATAAGCTATTTGTTTCATGGTGATGGCAGGGAAGCGTTCTTTTCATTAGAAGACCTGCTCGTTCTGGCCCACGCGGATGCTGACACACAAGTTAAAGAGACCGTTCGATTTGCAGGTGAGAAGCTCATTAATCAGAAGCAGAGCGGTATAACGATCATGCCGTGCCTGCGCAATTCCGAAATGTTGTCAGCTTTCACTATAAGGCCAGAGCAACTTCAGCGTTCTCATTCTGAACAGCCATTTTTTCTGGCAGAAACACTGCGAAAAGTCGCTATTGCTGCAAATTGCACATCTATTGTTATAGACTTGCGGGCTGGTTTTACAGACCTCGCTGCTATGATGTTGTGTGCCCCTAATGTTGCTCCAGTATTTGTGACGACACCCAGTGGACAGGCAATATCATCAACGCAGCAAATGCTCAGTTTTATTGGATCACAAGTAACATCATCACGGCAGGAAAACCAATACCCAGCGATAGTGATTAATAATGTTATCTCACAAGTTCGTAGAAGCGCGGAGTTCGCTGGTACAATTCGAGATCTTGAAGGTAGCGCATCTAGTTTTATACGTGAATTAAGTGAAGATAGCAATGGATCGGAAATAATTGATCTAGATGCAAGTGAAGTTTATGGTGTTCCTGTCGTCATACTTGATCATGCTCCAGCATTGACTGCAGCACCATCAAGTTTGAGATACTTCATCGATGATTTAAGATCCCAGTCATGTTTCGATCAGCTTTCAGAAGGGTTGCACGAGTGGACGTCTCAATATTTAGATGTAATCACTGAAAACCATGACCATAGTTACCCCAATGAAATAGTTTCTGCTCCTGCAAAGAGGTCATCCACTCTCGAGGATCGAAGAAAACAGCTGCACGATTTTGCGCGAAAAAGAGTGTTTGCTGAAACTGCAGATGCTGCAACAGATGAATTTCTGATTGTGGATGCTCTGCGTGAATTAGCTGTTCGATTTAGAACGGAGCTCCCAAATGCAACTTGTATTGGAATGAAAGGCGCGGGAAAAACTTTCACTTTTCGTGTCCTCTGCCAACATGGCACTTGGTCTTCATATTTGAGTAAGGTCGGTGGCGAGGGCCGACTTATGGGTGCTGGAGCCAGTATTCTGCCTGTGTTGCCTGCTCGCAGTCTCCAGCGGTTGCCCTTCGCATCCGAGATGCGGGCTTCCGTGGCAAGCAGCATCGGCGCAGGTGAACCCATACCGTTATCGCTTCTCAATTCGCTTATAGAACAAGCTACGCAGGAAATCACTACAGAAAGCGCTTGGGGTGAATTTTGGCTCGATACAATCGGATGGAGTTGTGGAATAGAATCAGGACAGATAGGGGCTGGAAAGAAACTCGTTCAGCTTTTAGTTGATAAGGGAATTAGAATCGTTAGCGTATTTGACGGTCTAGAGGAGGCATTTCAATCTTTTCGCTCCGATGCACGCCAGCAAGCCGCGATACGCGGGCTCACATCTGCGCTTTCGCAAATGCTTCTTGAGTTGCCTGGTAGGCCTCTTGGTCAAATCAATTTTGTGCGCTCAGATTTGGTTGCTTCAGCGTTTCCGAATAATGCAAGACAATTTGCAGACCGCAACCGTTCTTTCGCTTTGACTTGGTATGAGCAAGACATTTTAGAGCTTGCAGGATGGTTGGCCGTGCGTTCAGGGGCAGTGTCATTGCCCTCAACAAAGCGCGGAGTTAACGGAAACAGTGATTTGGCCGAAAAGCTGATTCCTTTGTGGGGGCACAAACTCGGAAAAGCAGATGATTTAGCCAAAGGTGGTCGAACCCGAGAGCCACGATCTGCTGAATGGGTTGTGGCAGCTCTTTCTGATCTGCGTGGTAGGCTGACGGCTCGAGATTTAGTCGGGTTTATTGCAAACAGTGCTGAGCGATCGATCACTGACCAGAGCACATCTTACAATGATAGGCTACTGATTCCGCGTGCAATGACAAGTGCAATCAAGCCAGTTGGCGCGGAAAAAATTAATGCTATGGCTGAAGAGAATCCTGGCCTCAAACCTATCATTGAAGCGCTTCGTCGAGCTCCGCAATTTTCTGTTCCAATTGCTCTCGAAGATTTTGGGAATATTGCGCCGGATGTAGATGCGCGCGCGCTGACTATGCTCAACGAAAATGGAATCATATTAGTTGAGGGTGATTCGATTGAAATGCCAGAGATTTTTCGCACTGGTTTAGGTAATGTTGTGCGTACAAAGGGTGGAAGGCGAAGCATCATTGGTCTGATGAACAAAGCTAGACAGAATCGCCTGCTCGACACGGTTATTTAATTGGCAAAACCATCAGAGATGGGAATGATATATCATACAAATAGCTGCCCCTTCGAAGCCGAAATGGTTAAGAAGATGAGATCTTAGATTTTGTGAAAACATGTTGACATAATAGCAAAAAAATCCTACAACCCCTGCCACCCACCTCCCGGACCAACCGGGGGAGCGTTTCCGGTGACCGGCCGGCGAGGCTCGTTGGGAGGTGGGGCGGTTCCCGCGTCGGTGGCCCGGTCGCCATCGCCCCGGGCGCTGTGCGCGACACAACGCCAGCTCGGGATGGGGCCGTAGGCCGTCTCGGGTCGGCGCCCAGGAACAACCGGAGCCGGGCCCAATACGAGGTCTGGTGCGGACGAGACCGTCGAAGCCGGCCCTGGCCGAGGCGTCCTCGCCCCTCACGGGGCGGCGCGCCGGAGAGCACCAGGCCCGCGGGTCCGGGGTCGATGCCGGTGGAGCGACCGTGACGCAAAAACGGACGGACGGCCTTTTGTGATAGGGGGGCCGCCCGCCCGCGGGACGCCGGGAGACCGGCAAAGCTTCAACCAACGATCCGGAGGTCTCGCGGCGTCCCGCGTCCCCCTCGGGGTTCGTCTTCGACGTGGTTGCGTCCCCCGCCGGCCGATCGGCCAGCCGACCTCCGGGCCTCAGGGCCGCGGGGGGATGCGTGTTCGGGGAGGGCTGTTCGACCGGTCCGCGCGCCTCCAACCCGCGCCCTCATCCTGAGGGGCCGGCGCGCCGCGGCGGCCTCGAAGGATGCTCCCGATCCCGCGCGTTTCCTGGAGGATCCTTCGAGGCCCGCTGACGCGGGCACCTCAGGATGAGGGGGGTGACAGGGGAAGAGGGGTCAGGCCACGCCGGTGCGCAGCAGGTCGTGGTAGTGCACGAGGCCGACGGGGCGGCCGGCCTCCACCACCACCAGGGCGGTGATCTTCATCGCCTCCTGGATCTGCAGCGCCTTGGCGAGCAGGGTCTCGGGGCTGATGGTGCGGGGGTTCTTCGTCATCACCGCCTCGACCGGCAGGCGGTCCAGCCCCTCGCGGGAGAAGATGGCGCGGCGCACGTCGCCGTCGGTGAGGATGCCGGCGAGCGCGCCCGCCGCGTCGACCACGAGGACGGACCCGAACCCCTTGGCGTCGATCTCCGCCACCGCCGCCCGCATCGCGGTGCCGAGCGCCACCACCGGCAGCCGCTCGCCGCCATGCATGACCTCGCGCACCTGCCGCAGCGAGGCGCCGAGGCGGCCGCCGGGATGGAACACGGAGAAGTCGCGGGCGGAGAAGCCGCGGACCTCCAGGAGCGCCACGGCGAGGGCGTCGCCGAGGGCGAGTTGCATCGCCGTCGAGGTGGTCGGCGCGAGCCCGTTCGGGCAGGCCTCCTTCGCCTTCGGCAGGGCGAGGCAGGTGTCGGCCTCGCGGCCCAGGGTCGAGGCGGCGTTGGCGGTGATCGCCACGAGGCCGACGCGGTAGCGGCGGGTGTAGCCGATGATGTCGGCGAGTTCCGTGGTCTCGCCCGACCACGAGAGCGCCAGCACCACGTCCTCGGGCTGGATCATGCCGAGATCGCCGTGGCTCGCCTCGGCCGGGTGGACGTAGAGGGAGGGCGTGCCGGTGGAGGCGAAGGTCGCCGCGATCTTGCGGGCGATGTGGCCGGACTTGCCCATGCCGGTGCAGATCACCCGGCCGCGGGCCTGGCCGATCCGCTCCACGGCCTCCGCGAAGGGCGCGCCGAGGCCGTTGCCGATCGCGGCCATCAGGCAGGCCAAGCCCTCGCGCTCGGTCTCGATGGTGCGCAGGGCCGAGGCGATGGCGGGCGTCCGCGCCGTCTCCTCGCGCGCCTCGTTTCGATCCTCGATCCGCTGTGCCAGGGCCATGAAGTCGCGTTCCGTCTCGTCCGGGGCCGCGCAGGGCGCCGACGCATGTTTGCCGCGCCCTCATCGCCCGCGACTGTGGCCGCATGGGGGCTGTCGGACGCGGGACAGGGGGCGGGGCGCCCGCAACGGCGCGTTAACCATGTCCGGTCTAGCTCTCTTAACCATGGGACGCCCTCCGGCCACGGACGGCGCTCCCCTCCACGGGCCGCCGGCCGCATCCAGGGAAAGAGCGCTGCCGGTGTCACGCGAGCGGCCGATCGGGGACAGGCGCAAGGGGCATCGCGGCGGAACGCGCGGCGCGGGCCCGCTCGCCCTGGCGCTGCTGCCCGCCCTGCTCGGCGCCCCCGCCCTGGCGCAGGAGACGCCGTCCGACCCGTCGCAGACCGAGCCGGCCCAGACGTCGCCAGCACGCACCGCCTCCGAGCCGGCCACCGCCGGCCGCCTGCGCCGCCCCGCCTTCGAGGCGCCGACGGCGTTGCGCGGCTCCGGCGCCTTCTCCGCCCCCGCCCCGCTCGGCAGCGG
>NZ_BPRD01000481.1 GCF_022179745.1 Methylorubrum podarium | reverse complement strand
ATCCAGGCGCTGAGGCCGGACGGCGGGTGGCCGACCAGCGTGGTGAGGATGGCGAGCCCCATGCCCACCATGCCGTAGAGGTTGCCCTGACGAGCGGTCGTCGGGTGCGAGAGCCCCCGCAGCGCCATGATGAACAGGACGCCGGAGACGATGTAGAGAAGGGATGAGACGTTTTCAGACATCGCCTCAGACCTTCTTCTTGTACATGCCGAGCATGCGCTGCGTGACGAGGAAGCCGCCGAAGATGTTCACGGAGGCGAGGACGATACCGATGAAGCCGAAGAAGCGGGCCCAGCCGGTGCCCTTCTCGATCAGCGGGACGCCGACGGCGAGCAGCGCGCCGACGATGATGACGGAGGAGATCGCGTTGGTGACGGACATGAGCGGCGTGTGCAGCGCGGGCGTCACCGACCAGACGACGTAGTAGCCGACGAAGATCGCGAGCACGAAGATCGCGAGACGGAACACGGTCGGATCGACCGCGCCGTGGGTGGCGGCCGCCACGCCGTGGCCGATCGCATCGGCAATCGACTGCGCGTGGGCGGCGTTCTGCTGGGCGATGTCGGCCGCGGCGCGTGCGGCGGCCGCGGCGGCCTGGGCCTGATCAGCAGGCGAGACGGGCGGAAGGGGGGTTGCCATGATGAGATCCTCCGCGACCGATCAGGCTTTGGGCTGAAAGTTGGGGTGAACCACCTGACCGTCGCGGGTGAGGTTGGTGGCCTTGACGAGTTCGTCGTCCCACTTCACCGCCAGCGCCTTCGCTTCCTTGTCGATCATCGTCTCGACGAAGGAGAAGAGGTTGCGGGCGTAGAGGCTCGAGGCGGTCGCCGCGAGGCGGCCGGGCACGTTGACGTGGCCGACGATCTTCACGCCGTTGCCGACGGTAACGATCTCACCCGCCTTCGCACCCGCGACGTTGCCGCCGCGCTCGACCGCGAGGTCGACGAGCACCGAACCCGGCTTCATCGAGGCGACCATCTCCTCGGAGACGAGCTTCGGCGCCGGGCGGCCCGGGATCAGGGCCGTGGTGATGACGATGTCCTGCTTGGCGATGTGGCCCTTGACCAGCTCCGCCTGCTTCTTCTGGTACTCGGCCGACATCTCCTTGGCGTAGCCGCCGGACGTCTCGGCCTGCTTGAACTCGTCGTCCTCGACCGCGACGAACTTGGCGCCGAGCGATTCGACCTGTTCCTTGGTGGCGGGGCGCACGTCCGTGGCGGTCACCACGGCGCCCATGCGGCGGGCGGTGGCGATGGCCTGGAGGCCGGCGACGCCGACACCCATGATGAAGATGCGCGCGGCCGGGACGGTGCCCGCGGCGGTCATCATCATCGGCAGGGAGCGGCCGTACTCGGCGGCCCCATCGACCACGGCGCGGTAGCCGGCAAGGTTGGCCTGGGACGAGAGCACGTCCATCACCTGCGCGCGGGTGATGCGGGGCATCAGCTCCATGGCGAAGCCGGAGACACCCGCCTCGGCCATGGCCTTCAGCGCGTCCTCGTGGCCGTAGGGGTCCATGATCGCGACGACCACGGCACCCTTCTGGATCTTGGCAAGCTCGTCCGCGTTGGGACGGCGGACCTTGAGGACCAGATCCGAGCCGGACAGAGCCTCCTCGGCGCTTCCGGCGATCTTGGCGCCGGCCGCCTCGTACTCGGAATCGGGAACGCCGGCCTTGGTGCCGGCCCCCGATTGCACGACGACCTCACTGCCCAGACCAATGAACTTCTTGACCGTTTCTGGGACGGCCGCGACCCGTGGTTCTATCGGGTCCGTCTCCGTCAAGACGGCAATACGCATCAGTTGCTCCCGTTCTTACAGCCGCCCTTCGGCGTGCCGGTATCCGAGCCTTCGTGGAAGTTCAGATCTGGAAAAGGCCGACCCGTGGGGCCGGCCCGAAACATTCGGTCCTCAGCTCAGGAAGAGGATCGCGAGGAGGGCTGCGAGGACGAAGGCCTGGGCCTTCCAGCCGATGGCCGGAACGAAGGCGCCGGCCGCCGCGGCCGCCCAGGAGACCAGCACGCCGATGATGGCGGTCACCCAGGCTTCGTGCACGCCGCCGATGGCGAGGGCCACGACCCAGCACAGAACCGTGACCGTGCCGATCTCGACGAAGCGGATGAAGCCCCGATAGGTCTGCTCGTGGGTCTTCTCGTCCATCGCCGGGCTGTAGTTCAGGCCGGTGAGGGTCTTCGTGTCCGCCATTGCGCGCCCGTTCCCTGATATCGTTTTGCTTGTCACGCGCGGATTTAGCGCAAGGCTATCCCGCTCGCAATCAGCTTGACGGTCGGGCCGGCACGTCTTGAGCCGACTTTTTGTTACGTCGGGTTGGGCAGACCCGCCTCGGCCAGGGCCGTGCCCTGCCGCTCGGACAGGGTTTCGAGCGAGAATCGCTCGATCTCCGCCTCGAACAGCCGATGATAATTCAGTTCGGAGCGCAGGTGCAGAAAGACCGCGCCGAGCCCGACCGCGGCCCGGTCCATGAACACGAATTCCTGTGGGACGGTGACCGGACCCCGCTCCTTCAGCGCCTGGTGGACGGAAAACGCCTCGCGCCGGCCGTAGGCCCCGGGCTCGACCCCGTCCGCGACGGTGCGCGTGCGGTCTTCCAGCAGGGGTCCGTAAATGAAGCGGGCCCAGATGTTGAGGATGTCGACGGTCTCCTTGTCGAGCTTCTTGAAGCCCCAGACCTCATAGGCGTGGACCACGCGGTCGCGATCGTTGTTCAGCAATCCGCGGTAGAGATCGACCACACCGCCGACGAAGCGCGGATGGAAGATGCGCACGCAGCCGTAATCGAGCAGGTTGATGCCCTGCGCCTCGCCGCCCTCGGAGAAGACGGTGTAGTTGCCGAGATGCGGATCGCCGTGGATCACCGCGGCGCGGCTGAACGGATGCCACCACGCCCGGAACATCGCCTGGGCGATGCGGTTGCGGATCTCGATCGGGGCGTCGGCGAAGGTCAGGATCCTCTCGCCGTCGAGCCAGCCGAGGGTGAGGAGCCGCTTCGTGGAGAGATCGGGGTGCACCGTCGGCACCCGCACCGAATCGATGTCCTTGAGCACGCTGCCGTAGAGGGCGGCGTGCTTGGCCTCGCGGCCGTAATCGAGTTCCTCGCGCACCCGCGCGCCGATCTCCTTGGAGATCTCCGACGTGTCGAGCCAGGAATTCATCCGGCGATGCAGGGCGAAGGCGACCTGGAGCTGCTTGAGATCGGCCTCCACCGCCGACTGCATGTCGGGATACTGGAGCTTGCAGGCGAGCGGCGCGCCGTCGAGCGATTCGGCGCGGTGGACCTGCCCCAGGGAGGCGGCTGCCGCGGGTTTCAGGTCGAATCGGCCGAAGCGGCTCTGCCAGTCGGCGCCGAGTTCGGCCATCATCCGGCGCTTGACGAAGGCCGCCCCCATCGGCGGCGCGTCGGCCTGAAGCTTCTGCAGCTCGGCGGCGTATTCCGGCGGCAGGAGATCCGGCACGGTGGCGAGGAGCTGCGCCACCTTCATGATCGGCCCCTTCAGGCCGCCGAGGGCCTGGGCCAGGGCCGCCGCGTTGGTCAGGCTCGCGCCGTCCTTGCCGCCGAACAGGCGCGCCGCCGCCATCCGCGCGGCTACCCCTCCGACATTGGCGCCGACGCTGGCGTAGCGGCTCGCGCGGGCGGTGAAGCGGTTGGCTTCGCGGTCGGTCTCGGCCATGGACTCGGATCGATTCCTTTCGGGACTCGACCGGAGATAGGCAGCCCGGTGTCCCGCGCACAGGGCGCTGGGACGGCGCGCCGCGGCGGGCGCTACGCTTTCGGCCAGTTGTCGCGGATCCAGCGGGTGAGGCCGGATTCGTCGATCTCGCCTGCAGCGAGACCACGGATCATCAGCACCGCCTCCGCTTCGTCAACGACGAAATCGATATCGTTCAGCCCGAGGAAGGTCACCAACGCCAGGAGCGCAGCGCGCTTGTTGCCGTCGATGAAGGGATGGTTTTTGGCAATGCCGAAGGCGTAGGCTGCGGCGAGTTCAGCCAAGTCAGGCTCGCCGTAGCCTACGCGATTGATGGGTCGACCGAGGGCCGATTCGAGCGCGCCCTCATCGCGCAGGCCTGGAGG
Source organism: Methylorubrum podarium (assembly GCF_022179745.1). Classification (GTDB taxonomy): domain Bacteria; phylum Pseudomonadota; class Alphaproteobacteria; order Rhizobiales; family Beijerinckiaceae; genus Methylobacterium; species Methylobacterium podarium. The sequence continues at coordinate 2,536 of NZ_BPRD01000481.1, read as the reverse complement.
CCCGCCGAAGAGCTTGAGCTGCTGTGCGTGAATGGCCTGGACGAGGTCGCTTGTCAGCCAAACGATCTCGCTCACTTCGCCAACTCGGCGAGCGCGTTGCGATAGGTCTTCATCGCCTTCTCGGCGATCTTCATGCCCTTCTCGAAAGTCGGATCATAGGGCGAGAGATGCAGCGTGCCGTCCGCGTTCTCGGTGACATGCAGCCAATCGCCCTGATCCAGTTTGAGCCTGCCGACGAGTTCCTTCGGCAGGATCAGACCGGTCGAGTTTCCGATGCGCTTGATTTCGAGCTTCACGTTGATGGGCCTCCCAGCTTACCTGCGTTCAACGTGCGTATAACACGTCGAGGCCAAGGCCCATAGATTGCGGCCTACGCATCCTCCATCGCCTCCAGCTCCGCGATCATCCCCTCGATCATTCCGAGCCCGATCTGCCAGAAGCCCGGATCGCTCGCGTCGAGCCCGAACGGCTTGAGCAGCTCGCCGTAGGGCTTCGAGCCGCCGGCCGAGAGCAGGGCGAAATAGCGCTCGACGAAGCCCGGCTCGGCGCGGGCGTAGACGCCGTAGAGCGAGTTCACGAGGCAGTCGCCGAAGGCGTAGGCGTAGACGTAGAACGGCGAGTGGATGAAGTGCGGGATGTAGGCCCAGAACGGCTCGTAGCCCTTGTCGAGGGTGATGGCCGGGCCGAGGCTCTCCGACTGCACCGACATCCAGAGCTCGTTGATCTGCTCGGCCGTCAGCTCGCCCTTGACGCGGGCGAGGTGGACCTTCCGCTCGAACGAGTAGAACGCGATCTGGCGCACCACCGTGTTGATCATGTCCTCGACCTTGGCCGCCAGCATCGCCCGGCGCTGGGTCGGGTCGGTGGTCTGGCCGAGCAGGCGGCGGAAGGTCAGCATCTCGCCGAACACGCTCGCGGTCTCCGCCAATGTCAGCGGCGTCGGCGCCATCAGCGCGCCGTTCGGGGCGGCGAGCACCTGATGCACGCCGTGGCCGAGTTCGTGCGCCAGCGTCATCACGTCCCGCGGCTTACCCTGGTAGTTCACCAGAACGTAGGGATGGGCCGAGGGCACCGTCGGATGCGCGAAGGCGCCGGGCGCCTTGCCGGGCCGGGTCGGCGCGTCGATCCAGCCGCCGTCGAAGAACTTTTTGGCGATGCCGGCCATGTCGGGCGAGAACGCGTTGTAGGCCTCCAGCACCGTGTCGCGGGCCTGCGCCCAGGGGATCGTGCGCTGCTCCACCTTCGGCAGCGGCGCGTTACGGTCCCAATAGGGCAGCGCCTCGACGCCGAACCACTTCGCCTTGAGCCGGTAGTAGCGGTGCGACAGGCGCGGATAGGCCGCGCGCACGGCCTCCACCATGGCCGCGACGACCTCCGGCTCGACGCGGTTCGAGAGGTGGCGGGCATCGGCCACGTCCTTGAAGCCGCGCCAGCGGTCGGAGATCTCCTTGTCCTTGGCCAGCGTGTTGGTGATCAGCGCGAAGATGCGAAGGTTCGCCCGCAGCGTCTCGCCGAGCGCCAGCGCCGCCTCCTTGCGCACCGCCCCGTCCGGATCCTGAAGCTTGTTCAGGGTCGGCTCCAGCGTCAGGCGCTCGCCCTGCACGGGGAAGCGCAGCGAGGCGATCGTTTCGTTGAAGAGCCGGTCCCAGGCGGCGCTCGACGTCACCGACTTGTCGAGGAACAGTTTCTCCGTGCGGTCGTCGAGCTGGTACGGCTTCTCGCGGCGCAGGTCCTCGATCCAGGGCCGGTAGCGGGCGAGCGGACCGTCGGCCATTGCCGCATCGAGCACGGCATCCTCGACGCGGTTCAGTTCCAGGCCGAAGAACAGCAGGTCGCCGGATGCCGTGGTCAGCCGCTCGCGGGTGTCGCCGTAGAACTTGGCGCGGGTCTCGTCGGTGGTGTCGCCGGAATAGACGAGGCCGGCATAGGACATCAGCCGGCCCATCAGATCCTCGATCCGCTCGTAGGCCTGCACCGCCTCGCCGAGGACGGAGGAGGCGTCCGGCCCGCCGGCGATCTCGGCGATTCGGCCGGCATAGCGCTCGGCGAAGGCTCGGCTCTCCACCTCGGCCCGTTCGAGGTCGTCCCGGAAGGCGGGCGCGTCCATGCCCGGATAGAGGTCGGTGAGGTCCCATTCGGGCAGCACCCCGAGATCCGCCGCCTGAACGGCGCTGCGCACGGCCGCGAGTTCCTCGGCCCCCCTCGGCAGATCCGGGGCCAGGGCGGCGAAAACGGCTCGGCTCGACATGATGTGCGGTTTCCTCGACGCGTTGACCACCGTTCCGGAATCGGTCGCTCCGGCGCGGGCAGGGGCAGATATCGAGCGGGAGGTCCCTACGATCAACTGCGGCCCGCAATCCCGGGCGCCGCAGGGCCGACGGAACGGCGGTTGTGTCGCCTCGACCGCCGGGCGGGCGAAATTCCGGCGTCGTTAAGCGGGGCTTTACGCTCTTGGGCGACCCTGTGCCTCGAAACGAAACAGCCGCCGCCATGCGTCCGCCGGTCTCTCCTCGGAGATCGCGTCGGCCCGCGGCCG